>JBPYDQ010000552.1:0-3292 GCA_051986135.1 Terriglobales bacterium
GGGAATTCGTATGAAGCGCCACTCGCGACGTGACAATCTGTCGCCGAAAGTCGGCTTCTCCAGCGTGAGGAATCCCACCCCGTCGGATTTAGAGCGGTAATTGAACTCCGAAGCTCTGACTTCTTCCGGACCTTCTACTCTCCGCCCATACTTACGGGTTCGCGCCCGCTTCCTGTCAGCGGGCATCGCCATAAGCAATCCATAGACCAGAGCAATGAAGCCGCAGAACAGGGGCCATTGAATCAGGCCGAATAGCGTCGTGCCATACACCTCAGTTTGCAGGCTGTCGCTAAGGGCTGCGTTGTTACGATCTTTTGGTGGATAGAGTACGAGTTGATAACGTCTTGCGCGCGCCGTATCGGTCAACACGAACGGCACCCGCCGCCCTTGGGGAAAACGGGTCAACCCGGGTGTCACGTCATCGTCAGTAGGAAGGTAGCAGTAGCGATCGGGATGAACTACCTCAAGCAGGCGGTACCTGCTGGTAGTCATTCCCAGTTTGGGCATGAGATTGGCCGCCAGGTAGGTCGGCAGCCAGTACTGTTGGAGTGGCGTCCATTTGGAAAACTGGAACCACGTGACTACAACGACGACGGCGATGGAAAGGGCAAACGCAGTGTAGGTCCAAAGAGGTTTGTCGCTCGGCCAGGTGTAGTTTTCTTGTCGTTCCCAAGACTGTCGTTCCATTGGCTGGTCTGTCCCTCCAAACCGCCCGCCCGTCGCTGGTTCAGGGCGAGCAGCGATCTTGGGTCGCAGATTTCCATGGAACGAAATTTCGGTCAAATGAGGGTCAACAATGGCCCGAGATTGGTATGCCCTTCTCAGATAGGCCCGAGATCTTATGGTTCTCCTTTGCAACCGGCCCCAGCCTTTTCTTAAGATTGCGCTGCGATTCCTTGCTAGAAATCTCTGACTCGCGTTTGAGCCGCGTGACGCCACAGAGACAGCTCTTTGTCTCTGTGCGATTGCTGGCTGGCGCGACTTTACCGAGACGGCCGCGCCGGGCGCGCGCCGGCACAACGTATGGGGATTAACCAGTGTGAGAGAGCTCGCTCTCCTTACATAAGCCGCTCATTGTATTGAATTTCTTGGAGCTTAGAACATTTCGTGCCGTAGCCCCACCTTCAGATCCAAGGAGCGTGGCGGGTGCCAATTTTCACCAGAAACATTTTGACTGGTATTTTTCTCCGGCGCCAATCCCAATGGAATATGAGTATGCCTTTTCACCCATGGCCCATTTCTAAAGTTTGAGTCTGAATGGAAGCATTTCGGACAGTGAAGATTGGGCCTGGTGGTCTGCAAATAGTCTCTGTAGGAGGCCGCTATTTATCGGGCTTGTCCCTGCGGTCGCCTGCTTGTGCCACTCGTTCTAGGGCGGTCGGTAGCTTCTCACTGTCCGCCCGCCGTATCACTGCTTCCAGAGTTTCTTGAGAGAGTTCGCCCTTTCCAAGCGCACGAAAAAGGTTAATAACGATCATTCGCACTCCCAAGACTTCAGACAGAATGGTCAGTTCCGGCACTGTCGTCGAGTGCTCGCTGCACTGGCCGAGTAAAACTTCGCGGCACCACTCGCCCATGGTCAGGCCGCGAGCCTGGGCGAGAGTTGCAAGTTGTTTGTATTCGTCATCAGTGACTTTTGCTCCGGCAGATCGCGTGCGTGAAGTCGCCATCCTTTATCTAAAACCTCCAGGCAATTGCGCACGATAATACAGAACGGGAAGTCGGGCAAAAGGCTGGTTAGCGGGTGACCGCTGCCACGTAGTATGGTGCCAATGTTGCGCCCAGCGCTTGAGAAAACCCAGGCCGCTGCGGGTCGGGCCCCCCATCTCGGGCCACAGCGCGCAGAATCAACGCCCCTTCCCGCGGAGGCGTAAAATAATGAAAATATGAATGCCATTCTTGAAATTCCGACGCTGCCACGCAGCCTAGTATTGAACCCGCCCCTCACTGATGAGGAGTTCGAGAAGCTGTGTCTGGCGAGTGAGAACGCCCAACTGGAGAGAACTAAGGAAGGATGGATCGAAGTGAACCCACCAGCCGCCGGCTTTGCCAGCGACGCAAACAGCGAAATCATCTATCAACTCCGGGCATGGTGGCATTCGCACAGACGTGGCAGGGTCTTTGATTCAAGTGCGGGATTCTTTCTACCGGACGGCTCTATGCTTAGCCCGGACGCGGCGTATATTCGCAAAGATAAGTCGAGGCGAATCACTGAAAAAGAAGGTCAACATTTCCTTCACATGTGTCCGGATTTCATTGTGGAACTGCTCTCCCCCTCGGACAGCCTGGCCAAAACCAAAGCAAAGCTGGAGGCGTGGATCAACAATGGAGTTGAGCTGGGCTGGTTGGTTGATCCTCATAAAAAACAGGTGCTGGTCTTCCAGCCTGGAAAAGAGGTGGACGTAGCGACCGGGAATGTTGTCGAGGGTACAGGCCCTGTTAAAGGTTTCCGTCTGGATCTACTGGAGGTTTGGGCGAGCTTCCAGCTCGAAGAATAAGCGTTTACAGAACCTACTCAGCGTAACGGCAACCAGTGTCAGAGAACACCGGGAAGTTGCCGTGGGCGAACTATCTCATCCACCCATAGATTACGCGGCGAGGGGACTGCCTGCTTTAGCTGGCAGGGGAATCGCCGCACCTCTGATTCTAAGAGTCGTGAATGTATAAAGTGACCCAGATTTTCAAGAACGCGGTGGCGGTGTTCTCTCTTGAGGTGCACTTGGTGTGGTGAGAATTGCCCTATCAGATGGCGGAACATGAGGGGTCGATTGAAGGGAAGGAAAGCGAGCAAATCATGCCGGATCACCTCGACCGGTTCGTTCCCGTTGACCCCCGTTACGCGTTAGCCGAGGTCGTGAACCGCCTTTAGGGCGTTGTCTGTCAACCTAGGCGTGCGAATTTCGGGCACTTCGCTCCCGAATCCCCAGGTTGTGGCCGGGCCATTCGTACGCCGGTACCTTCGGCAAATAAAAAGCGAAACTTGCGTCTGGGAAGTGCATCCAATCCTGAAAGGGAAAATCGTGCGCCTCGCCTATAAATACCGCTTGTATCCCACCGCGAAGCAGAGAGAATTCCTGGCTGAACAACTGCGCGAGGCGTGTGACCTCTATAACTGCGCGATCGAGGAACGGAGATCTGCCTGGAAGACGTGCCGCGTCTCGCTGCATTATTCCGATCAAGCCAAGTATCTCAAACCCTTGCGGGCGGAAGGTTTGGTCCGGCTGGCCAACTACTCATCCTGCCAGGATGTCCTGCGCCGGGTGGACAAGGCGTACAACGCTTTCTATGCCCG
>JBPYDQ010000553.1:0-2298 GCA_051986135.1 Terriglobales bacterium
CTTTCCGACAACGACCTGCAGGCGCCGGTGAAACTGTTCGGAAGAGACATGACGAAGCAGGGCGCGCTGATGCTGATTCTCGAAGATCAACACGAGCATCTGGGGCAGTCGATCGCGTACGCGCGCAGCAACGGCGTGGTTCCACCCTGGTCTAAGTAGGAGCGCTCCTCGCCTCCGTAAAGTCTTGCAGTGCACGGAATCGGTAGTCCCTAGCGATCCAACCTCGATCAAGATCTGAAAGGAGAATGGCATATGAATAAAAAGAGAACGGGCGCAGTTTTCGTTGCACTCCTGATGTGTGGCTTGGCCTCTCAAGTGTCAGCGCAGGGCCCGGAACCCAAGTTCAACTCCAATGCCGATGATCTCACGAAGATTCGCGGCGTATTGGAGGAGTTCCGTCAGGACATTATTCGCAAAGACGGCTACGCCCTAACGAAGCTCGTGCTGAACCCCAATGTGCTCTTTCACCACACCAACAACCAGGAAGAGGTTGATAGCGCCCGCAAATATAACGCTCAGTTTGATGGGATTGGCCCGAGCCAGCTAGATGGATTTGCGAAACTCCTCGCGACGTCGAAGGACAAGCTCGAAGAGAGTTTTCACAATGTAGAGGTTCGTCAGGATGGTGATCTGGGGCTGGTTACCTTTAATTACGATTTCATCGTCAACGACAAGGTTACCAATTCGGGCTTGGAGCACTGGCAGGTGTGCAAAATTGATGGGCAGTGGAAGATCTTGTCCGTTGCCTGGACGATCTATTGATAGTCACAGTTGACAGCCAACAGCGCTCCAGAGAACAAGGCGAGCTTTACGCCTGGTGATTGTGCCGGACCGCTGAAGGAAGTGAAATCAGTGAAATCTGGAACAGACGAAAATGACCCCAACTGATTGGTCAGGTCGGGGAATTCGCCTTTCTGTGATTCTGTGATTTTGACCGGGAGGAGCGTCTTCGTGCGGACTTTACTTCAGGATGTTCGCTATGGTTTGCGCATGCTGGTCAAGAAGCCCACATTCACGATCGTGGCTGTCCTGACGCTGGCTCTGGGCGTGGGAGCCAACACTGCGATTTTCAGCATCGTGAATGCCGTGTTGCTGCGTTCGCTGCCCTACCGCGATCCCGACCGTTTGGTACGAGTCTTCGTTAACAAGCCCGGCGTAGGATTGCGGGATGTTAGGTTTTCCAAGCCCGAACTGGATGACCTGCGGACGCGAGTGGGTGTATTTGAAGATGTGACCCCGATATTTGAGGGCAGCGAGGATTTGACCGGCGCCGGACAGCCCGAGCGTATCGAAGGGGTCAATGGCAGTTTCAGCTACTTTTCCATGCTGGGTGCGACCCCGCAAATTGGACGGTTGTTTGGACCGCAGGACTTCGCGCTCGGTTTCGCTTCAGAGGTCGTGATCAGCGATGGTCTATGGCGTCGCTCCTATGGCGCCGATCCGAACGTTGTCGGCCGTACCCTTCGGCTCGACAATGATTCCTTAACAATTATCGGGGTTCTGCCACGCGGATTTCGCCATCCTGGACCGACGGTTTCCGGCGACGTGGAAGTGTTTGGCGCCGCCGGATTCAGCGCAGATCCCTTTCCCCCGCCAATCCGCGGTAACCGGGTTTTAGGAGCCGCAATCGGACGACTTAAGCCTGGCCTGACACTGCAGCAAGCCCAGGCGCGGCTCACTGCCATGGCTACCCAATTACGCCACGACTTTCCCACCGATTATCCGCCGCAGGCCCAATGGACAATTGAGATTCAACCATTGCAAGAGACTTTGGTGGGCAACGTTCGGCCTATGCTGCTGGTGTTACTGGGTGCCGTAATCCTGATCGTTTTCATCGTATCGTTGAACATTGCCAATCTCCTCATGGCGCGCGCTTCGGGGCGACAACAAGAGATGGCGGTGCGGTTAGCGCTGGGGGCGAGCCGCGGCCGCATGGTGCGCCAGCTGCTGACCGAGTCCATGCTGCTGTCGCTCATCGGCGGTGTCGCGGGAATCGCAACCGCGGTTGGTACTTTAGGCTTCATCCTGCGCTTTGTGCCATCGAACGTTCCCCGGCTCAACGAAGTACGAATCGACTGGGTGGTGCTGGCGTTCGCTCTGCTGATTTCCATTCTCACCGGCTTGGTGTTTGGACTTGCTCCAGCGCTTCATTCGGTAAAAGTCGCTCTCTCCTCGGCCATTCGTGAAGGCGGTCGAGGGTCCGGCTACAGCACTAAGACCGGCCGATTGCGGGATGTTCTAATCGTCTCTGAACTGGCGTTCGCCGTCATACTGATGGTGGGAGCCGGCTTGCTGCTG
>JBPYDQ010000554.1:0-3414 GCA_051986135.1 Terriglobales bacterium
GCACCACCCGAACGCAAGACCTTCTCTTTGGCGGCTCTCGCCGATCGCGGCCCGCGATACTGCTTTCTTCTTGTTAGCCATGTTGGCCTCCTGACCCGAATCGTCACCAACAAATCGGGTTAAGGACAGTGGGCCAGGCCACCAAAACATGACCGACGTTACTTGCAGGGCATGACTGGCCGTTGGTCCAGCTATAGGAAACAAATGAACGGCTGCTAACTTTTGTGGAAGTCTTGGGAGGGAAATGAAATGGCCGAGTTAGTGAAGTTCGACGCCACATTCGAGGAGCACGGAATCGTGGCCCGCGTTCAGTTCGATAACATGCCGAATGAATTCACGTTCAAGTGTTTCCTCGAGCAGACTCACAAAACGTTTGGCATAGCCGTGGAAGGCAGGCTTTATGCCTTCCGGCGTGGAAGGTGGCTTGAGTTCTTTAGCAACCACGAGGAGGTCGCAGTCACGGAGGCTTGGCTCATTCGGATGCTCAACGTAGTGATGCACCGGGCGACGCCATACGTTGAGACAGTCAATGCCAACAGACACGGCGCGGCGCAGTTGATGTGAGACCTTCGTAATTCGTCGAACAAAGTAGGAGTCTCCATGCTGCGTTCTCAGGACAATTAGTCCATGCAAAAAGGACGAGCCTTCTCGGTGTCCTGACGAGTTCGGCGGCAAGTTGGAGACGTCAGTCGCGGAAGAATACCCTTCCATCTCCGAATCCAGGAGTCCTCACTGTTTCGTGCTTGAAAAAAAATTTGTCGTGTGATTGAGAAATCTGGCCACCTCAGCGTCTTTGATGGCAGTTCCGGAAGCCTGCTGGTTAAGGAAAACGTGTCCGGAGATCGTTACACTGTTCGACGTGCAAGGTTTGATGAAGAACAAAACCGGGTCCTGGTTCTAATGAAATGTGATGCTGAGCCCGATGCCCGTGACCCACGCTATAGCGTGCGGATTCGGCAAGGAAACTGACCGAAAATTCAGCGAAAAGATTGTGACCCGTCGCAGGCAGGCGATGGGACTACTCGCTGGTCACCACGTCACGAACAGTTAAGAGATTCCTTTGGGATCGCATGCCCGTCTCTCGACATTTGTCGCAAACGCGTGGCTTTTCACAAAGCGCACACTGAAAATGACGCGCTGGCCGGTTGTAAGAGGCCGCGCGACGATTACGTCAGAGCGAGTTACGGGGTATTTGCAGCCATTCTGGCCGCGGATAATGCCGATTCCCCGCTCCGAATCGAACGTCTTTACGATTCCCAGCACATGCGCCCCGCTTTTGTGACGGTGCCTTCCTCGGACTATATCCCTTCGCCTTAGTCGGTTTCTTAAGTAACGCGACCTTAGAGGAGGAGATCGCCGCAGCTTGGTACTACATTGAGGTGACTGAGACTTTGCGCTGTCGCAAATCCACGTTGGTGTGATTCCGACCAGACGAAAAGAGGCGGCGCGCTTGGGGAGGCAGGGCCATGGATTTGCTTGCCTAGTGCGCGTTGCGGCGCACCGCCTCGGAGGCAGCAAAACTGGTTCTTTGGTTAGAGTGGGTCAAGACTGTCAAACTAACAGTCAAACGCCGCGATCCGCTATAGCCGCGGTAGATCACTCATTTCAACAGCGACAGCGTCCATTTGTTCAGATCAAGGAACATGCAGCGATTGCCAGAGGGTTGGGAGATTGGCGACTGATCCAACTGACCTCCTTCTGATTTGCGCCGAACTGTGGGGTGCTCTATGATGCCCGCAGCCAGGGAAATTACAACGAGGGGCTCCGTGATCCGGCGTTTGATTGCTTGCCTTCTGTCTTTCGCGATGCTCGAACTTCCTGTCTCCGCCAACGGCAATAAAAGGGAAACGGATCGTCTGGAGAACTGCGCAACGGTTCTCAAGGAGATCCTCAACATTCCCGAAAACATTCCGCAAGACCTGCTCGACAAAGCGGAATGCGTCATCATTTTTCCGTCGGTTCTCAAAGCCGCTTTTGGCTTTGGCGGAAGCTACGGCCGTGGTGCGATGACCTGCCGCACCGGCGAACACTTTACGGGTCCCTGGGGCGCGCCTACTATGATGGCTCTGGAGGGCGGGAGCTTTGGTTTGCAGCTCGGCGGTCAGGCGACGGACTTCGTTTTGCTTGTGATGAACCCCCGTGGCGCAAAAGCCATTCTCCACAGCAAGGTCAAACTCGGCGCCGACGCTTCCGCAGCCGCAGGACCGAAGGGACGCACCGCAGAGGGTGCGACGGATGTCACTCTTCGCGCAGAAGTGCTCAGCTATTCGCGCAACCGCGGGCTCTTCGCTGGCCTGTCGCTTGAGGGCTCCACCACTCGACCGGACAATGGCGCAAACGAGAAGCTCTACGGGAAGAAAATCGAAGCCGAGGCGATCGTACTCAAAGGTGCGGTTGCAGTGCCTGCTTCCGGGCAAGAGTTGGTTGCGCTACTGAACAAGAAAAGCCCTAAAAATCTTTCTCGTCCCAACTCTGTGAAGGAATAACCTTTCCACCTGGCAGGGCAACATCCAAGTGCCGCTTACGGGACAGTTGGCTAAGCCTGCTACGGCGCAGACGGCAAAGCTCGAGAGGGACCTATGAACGCCCAACAAGCCGAGGACTTGGCGAAGGACTGGGTTGCCGCCTGGAAGCGGCGTGATGCCGAAGCGGTCCTCTCCCACTACCGCGACGATGTGGAGTTCCAATCGCCCCTCACGGTCGTGCTTCTCGGTAACCCTTCCGGAACCGTCCGGGGAAAGCAGCACCTGCGGGAGTATTTCCAAAAAGTACTGACGGCCTTTCCGGGACCTCCAGACACCGAACTCCTGGGGGTCTATCACAGGGGGTAGACCGCCTGCTCATTCATTTTCGGGTCAGGGGAAGATGTTTCGTTACTTTGAAGTTTCTCTGTTGCGTCGAATATATCACCACCTTGCGAAACGGGAGCCGCACGCCTTTCACCCGGGACTAAACCCGCAATCCTTCCTGACTTCGATGTCCACGTAAAGTTGTTTTGCAGTTCACCTGCAGTGCATTGCCATCCCGCGAGGAATGGGCGAAAGTGCGCGGCATTAACAGCGCAAGCTCAGGCAAGGGGGCTCAAACTGGGTGATCCGGAACGGCGCTGAAGTTGGCAGACAGGAGGATTCCATGAAAAACGTGTTATCTAGAGTAACTGGGATGTTGGCGCTGGTGTTCCTGTGGGCTCAGGCTGCCCCAGCTCAGGAGCCCCTGCTCGCGAATATTCCCTTTGCATTCACTGCAGGGAAGATGGCGCTCCCAGCAGGCGAGTATCGGGTCCAGGAATCAGCACAGGGTTCTTTCATGCTGCTGATTCAACGCACGGACCACAGCGCCGCCACGTATGTAATATCGAATGCGGTTGAGGTGAACAAGCCGCAAACTCAATCCAAACTGATCTTCCATCGCAGC
>JBPYDQ010000555.1:0-4689 GCA_051986135.1 Terriglobales bacterium
TTCGACAGGTTCTGCCCGGACCGGCTGTCAAATAGCCTGCCAGCCTGAATCGCAATGAGCTGTCCTGATTGCGGGTTTTGGGGATAGGCCAGATCAGCAAAGATCACTGTCCCCAGGTAAACTGCAATGAGTAATTTCCAACCGATCATAGCCGCCTTTCTTCTGAGTATCACTATGCCGCTTACCTTAAACGGACGTTAGAATCGATAAATCCGGCCAGGTGGATGTTGCACCCGGTTCAAGAGGGCCTTAAGTCCGTATCCTTCTGGAAGCCTCACATTAAACTACTACACGACCGAGGGGAGATCGGTGAGTTGTCACCGCCTTGGCAGGGCTCCCGCATTTCGTAGACAAGAAAGGCTTCGCCGGCCGGAAAGAAAATTTTCGGGCACTCTTTCCCCCAGTTTCCCGAGCATTCTCAAGGAGTCCTCCCGCCACCGGAATGCTTGACCACCAGACAATGGGCTTTCCTGATCACGTCCCCTGCGGTCATCAATACTCGAGCAACACGCGTAACCAGGCCCTTCATAATCAAGTGCGTGTAATCCGGAGCTAAGGCACGTTTCTAAGTTACCATGGGGATTAGGCATTAACTGGCGGGAGGCTTTGTTGAGATTTGGCTAAGAACGATGCGACAAGTCCACACGCCGCCGCGAAAGACAGCCACAATCCGGGCACCGCTCGATTGCCTGTTGCGTGAATCAGATAGGTGCTGATGGCAGGTGTGAAACCACCGAAAAGGGCTGTTGCCAGGCTGTAGGCGAGCGAGAAACCTGAGGTTCGTATTTCCACCGGCATGATCTCGGTCAAGAACACAACCATGGCGCCGTTGTAGCTGCCATAGATGAAAGACAACCAGAGCTGCACGCTCAATAATCGACCGAGAGATGGATCTCGAACTAGCCATAACATAGCTGGGTAAGCGGTCACTAACATCACAATTGTGCAAGCGACGAGTAATGGCCGCCGCCCGACCTTGTCCGACAGCCATCCCATGGTCGGCAGCCAGAAAAGATTAGAGGCCCCCACGCAGAGGGTTACCATCAGACTATCGACGCTGGATAGGTGTAGTACAGAACTTCCAAAGGTCGGAGTATAAGCCGTGATCATGTAGAAGGAGACCGTGGTCATGGTTACCATCATCATTCCGCTGACCACTGTGCGCGAGTTGCCAATGAGCGAGCGGACGATTTCTGAAGGGCTTGGGCGGCTCCTGCGAGCAGCAAACTCATCCGTCTCCCTCAGGGATCGTCTCAGCCTGAACAGGACTGGAATGACCGCACAGCCGAGGAGTAGAGGAACACGCCATCCCCACTCCATCAGTTTCTCTGGTGGGAGGGCAAAGCTCAGCACTACTCCCACCAGGGCGGCCAGCATGACCGCAATCTGCTGGCTCCCTGATTGCCAACTCACATAAAAGCCCTTATGCCCTGGCGTTGCGATTTCGGATAAATAGACTGAAACGCCACCCAATTCCATGCCCGCCGAAAAACCCTGCAGTAAACAGCCGGCCAGCACGATGAGTGGAGCTGCTAGTCCGATGGTCGCGTACCCTGGTGTGCAGGCTATAGAAAAAATGCCGACAGACATCAAGCTTAACGTCAGAATGAGGCCGGCGCGGCGACCATTGCGGTCGGTGTATGCGCCGAGGACAATTGCTCCGAGGGGCCGCATCAAGAAACCCGCTCCAAAGGTCGACAGCGACAGCATCAGCGACACGAATGTGCTGCCGCTTGGGAAAAAAGCTTTACCAATCGCCGGGGCATAGTAGCCAAACACCATAAAGTCGTACATCTCCAGCAGGTTTCCGCTGGAGACTCGAACTACGGACCAGATTTTCGATCTCCGGTCAGCGGGGGTGATGGTCCCTATGTGAGAGGAGGGGGCTGCTGTCCCTTCCAGCACCGATGCGGTTTCCCTCAGGTTGTTTTCCAAGGTCTAGAGCACCCACGGCAACACGCAGTGTGAGAATTACGCTCTTCGAAACACAGGAACGCCGTCGCGGTTCTCCGGCATGGCTACTTGTGGCAGTTCCACACGGAAACAACTGCCTCGTCCCTCCTGGGTGGAAACCCTTACCTCGGCGCCATGAGCGGCGCAGATGGCCTTCACGATAGAGAGACCAAGTCCAGCGCCGCCGGAGGCACGTGAGCGCGCCTTGTCAACTCGATAGAAGCGTTCAAAGACATGAGGGATGGCGTCAGCAGGGATGCCGGGGCCGTTATCGACAACCTCGATCACGGCTGCACCTGCATCGCTTCGCACCCGAACGTCCACTGTGCCGCCTTCCTGCGTGTATTTAATGGCATTGTCGATGAGATTGACGATGACCTGCTGCAGGCGCGCGCGATCGCCTTCGACGAAGACGTCATGGTGGGTGAATATGCGGAATGCAACCGACTTCTCGAGTGCCAGAATCTTCATTTCCGCCGCCGTGGAACTTACGAGAGCACCAAGGTCCAGTTGCGATTTCTCGAGCTTGGTCTCCCCGGCGTCCAGGCGAGAGATTGTCAACAGACTTTCAATGATCCTGGACATTCGATGTGTCTCTTCCAGTGCACTGCCAATTTTCTCTTGAAGAGGCCCATTCAAGGCCTGGTTCTGGGCGATACCCTCCAGTTCCAGCTGCAAAATGGTCAAGGGCGTACGCAGTTCGTGGGATGCGTCGGCGGAGAAACGGTTGATGTGTTGGAAGGTATCGTCTAGCCGAGCAATCATCCGGTTCAGCGCCTTTGACAAGCGCTCCAGTTCATCCCCGGTGCGAATAACTGGAAGGCGTTCGCTTAGATTAGTGGAGGTAATCCCCTCTGCGCGCTCGGTGATCTCATCCACCGGTCGCAGCGATCGCCTCATCAACCAGTAACCGCCCGCGATCGCCAAGAAGACAACGAATGGTGTGTATATCGCAAGCGTTAATAACAATCCGTGAAGCACAGCCTCAATCTGCCGGTATGGCATCCCGCTTTCCACTAGGAATCTGGCCCCGTCAGGCGTAGTGAAGCTCATGGTCTTGATGAGAAGCTCCTGTCCCTTGGCCAGGCGAATCTGCCGAGCGCCATCTTTTTTGTCGGCGGGAGGGAAAGGAATTTGCGAGGGAACGAAGCCACCGTCTTTCGGCGTGCCCGACAGATAGATCACGCCCACACCATCTCGGTAGACCCGAATGAAGCGTGCGTTCACCTCCGGAGCGTAGGCTTCATCGATCTCCTCTTTCAGCCAGCCCGCCCTCTTCCCAGGGAGTTGTGTCAGCAATTCAGTCTCAATGGTGCGGCATTCGGAAGCGAGCATGCCCTGCAGACTCGAGTCGAGATGGCTTTGCAAACCTAAATACACCGATACGCCAAAGACCAATAACGCCCCTGCAAGAAGTGCCGCATACCATGCAGTCATGCGAAAGCGCAACGAGCGGGGATTCACGATTGTGCTCCAGCAACGATACTGTAGCCAACTCCGCGCACGGTACGGATCAACTTTTGTTCGAATGGGTCATCGAGCTTCATCCGCAAATGGCGGACGTACACGTCTACGATGTTGGTAACCCCATCGAAACTCTGGTCCCACACATGCTCAACGATCATGGTACGGGAGAGGACCCGGCCAGCGTTGGAAACCAGGTATTCCAACAGCGAGTACTCTTTCGAGGTCAGATCGATGCGTTTGCCTGATCGTTTTACCTGCTGCGAAAGGCGATCGAGTTCCAAATCGGCGACTCGAACAACGCTACTGCGACTAACCGGCCCGCGCCGGAGCAAGGCCTTTACACGCGCCAGCAACTCAGCAAATGCGAACGGCTTTGTCAGGTAGTCATCGGCACCGGCGTCGAAGTTGTTCACCTTGTCGACCACGGCATCGCGCGCGGTAAGTACCAGTACCGGCAGGTGAACATTCTGACTGCGAATGCGGCGGAGCACTTCGGTGCCGTCCAGTCTCGGCAGCATGAGATCGAGAATCACTAGATCATAGTGATAGGTGGTCGCCAGATCCAATCCGGACTCGCCGTCCGGCGCTACGTCGACCGCGAATCTTTCTTCCACTAAGCCACGCGAGATGAAGCTGGAAACCTTCTTCTCGTCTTCGACCAGTAGGAGCCGCATCGCTTTTCCGCCGGATAAGTATATTGCGAATCGGGAAAAACTGTTAACCAGGACAGGTGAAATCTCTTTCAGGTTGCGTGGACAGGTTCTCGCCCAAATGCTTACCAATCCTGAACAAGATTTCATCTCAGCTTCATGAGGCGTTAATGTTGAACAGCCAGCATCAATCTCCGTCATGATCAAGCGAGCGCACATTCCTTGGTTGTTAACCTGCACCTTGGCGGGGGCGCAGACGACTGCCTTGCGCGATCACTGGATTGCAATCCGGTCCAGTAGGCGCTTTACTCGAACCGGCAAGCCAGGGCCGAACCAAGCGGTCGTCATCAAGGGCGACCGGATCACGGGGATCGGGCCGGCTGAAAAGATTAAGCTTCCAGCCGGTAGCGAGGCCATCGATCTGAGTCGTGCCTCCGTGCTGCCTGGATTGATTGATACACACTCGGACGTGTTCGGCAACGGACCGGGTTTCGCGAATCATACCAGTACCGTATTTTTGACGCGCTGGCCAATGCTCAGACAGGCCTGATCGTTGGTTTTCACCCCTTTGCGTGATCTGAAAAGTTTAGGAGCCTGTACTGCGATGTGGATCAAGGCC
>JBPYDQ010000556.1:0-9817 GCA_051986135.1 Terriglobales bacterium
GCGGCGTGGGCTAACCACCTTCGAGGAACCGGGTGATTGCTCTACCCAACGCCCGTATTCTGTAATTCCCAACCTGCTACGCTCGCCCTCGATGAAGGCAACGCGCCACCCGCACTCGGAATCCCATGACGGCGGAGGCGACCGGGGTGCCGGAAACCCAATCGCAGCTCACCGAAAAAGCTCAGATTGAGTCCATCTGGAAGCTGGGCGGTTTAACTCCCGAACAGCTTGCGCGACGGGTATGGCTCGCAATCGAACAAGACTATTTGATAAGCCGCGCTTCCGACCTGGCATACAACTTCCTGCTTGCTGCGTTTCCCATGCTGTTGTTCCTGGTTTCGTTGTTTGGATTGTTTGCTTCCGAGAGCAAGCACCTACAGGACAGTCTGTTTTTCTATCTTTCGCAGGTGCTGCCACCGGCGGCCTTCACTTTGGTCGAGCACACTCTGAATGAAATTATTCACAGAAGCAGTGGCGGAAAGCTGGCCTTCGGCTTGGCCTTCGCCATCTGGGCCGGCTCCGGTGGAATGTCATCCCTGATGTCAGCCTTGAATATTGCCTACGAGGTTAGAGA
This sequence comes from Terriglobales bacterium, assembly GCA_051986135.1. GTDB lineage: Bacteria > Acidobacteriota > Terriglobia > Terriglobales > Acidobacteriaceae > Gp1-AA122. The sequence continues at coordinate 575 of JBPYDQ010000556.1, forward strand.
TTCCCGTTCCTGGATTAAAGCACGCCTGAGAGCGATCGCATTAACCATCGCGATTTCAATTCTGATTATGGCAGCGTTGTTGATGGTGCTCTACGGTGGCAGCATCGCGGAATTTGTTGGGACGAGGCTCGGGTTTGCCAACCTGACGGTGCTGGGATGGAAGCTGGCACAAGGGGTGATTGCCCTGAGTTTTGTGATCTTGTCATTTGCTCTCATCTACTATTACGGCCCTGATCTCAAGGAGCCGCACTGGCACTGGATCACGCCGGGGTCGATGGTGGGAGTGATGTTGTGGCTTGCGGTTTCCTTCGGATTTCGTCTCTACCTGAATTTTTTCAACAATTACAGCAGAAGCTATGGTTCCCTCGGCGCGGTTATCATTCTGCTTTTTTGGTTTCAGGCAACCGGTTTTGCTTTCTTGATTGGCGGCGAGATTAATTCTGAAATCGAACACGCAGCCGCCGAACATGGGCACCGAGAGGCTAAGGTGGAAGAGAAAAAAGCGGCCTGAACCATCCCGATCAGGCCTCTGGTACCGGCGGGCATCCGGGAAATTCCTTCAAGTAAGTGTTGCCAATATATCCGAGATCCTTGATGCCGATTTTGCTGGTGAAATAGCCATCGGCGGTGAGGTTGCGGAGAAAGGCAAAGAACGCGACTCCCTGGCTGAGACCGGGATCCGCCTTCAGATTGCTGCGATAGGCAATCAGGTCCAGCATCCGAGTCTGCTGGGCGGCAGTCGACTCCAAGTAAACCTTACCGAAGCGATCCCCACAGGCGGCATCGAGCCACATTAGACCTCCGCCCAAGGTCAGCTGGTAATCGGGGTTTTCGCTAGTCAGCAGATCGATAAATTCCGCCGTCCCCGCTTCCAGAGCGCCGGGTGATTTTTCGTCGGCCGGAATAATTGCCTGACACAGCGCCTGCACGGTTTTGTACTGGTGATCGGAAAAATACTTTGGCTCGTATTTTCCACCGGCAGCGGCTTTATCCGCCTGGATCATGGCATGGGCATACTCAGCCGCTTCGGCCGGGATCACCCGCAACACTGATCCGGCCATCACTCCCATGGTTAAAGACTTCAAAATATCTCGGCGGGAAACAGGTTTCATCCCCAGGATCTCCTTCTACAAGTTCCCCTTCTTCGCTTCATCCAGCAGGTAATCGGACGCCCGCCATGACAGAGCCATGATCGTGAGGGTTGGATTCTTATCGGGATTGGTGACAAAGCAAGCGGCATCGGTAACAAACAGGTTCTTCACATCATGCGCCTGGCAGTATCCATTTAGCGCCGCGGTCTTCGGACTCGTGCCCATGCGGATTGTTCCCAGTTCGTGAATGATAACTCCCCCGTAGGTGATGCCATATGGGTGTTCGTCCTCATTCTCCGCCCTGGACAGATAAGTTCCCCCGAGTTCTGCCACGATCGCGCGAAAAGTCTCCTGCATGTCTCTGGCCATGCGAATCTCGTTGTCGCCCCACCGCCAATGGAAACGGAGCACAGGAATGCCCCACTGGTCGACCACTTCGGGATCAATTTCAGCGTAACAATGCGGGTTGGGAATCATCTCCCCGCGCCCGTCAAAGCCGATGACGGTTCCATAGCTGGATCGAATTTTCTGCTTCAGAGCCACACCATAGCCTTCATGCTCCTGGCAGAAGTCATCAAAATCACCTACTCCCGGCATGCCTTGGCCGCCTCCGAATTCGATGTGATATCCGCGCAAGAAATCGTTCTTCTGCCCGTATTTCCACCACGGGATGTACATGTGCATGCCGCCCACCCCGTCATGGTTATGCCGGGCAACTTTCTCCAGCTGAGGGAAGTATCCGCCACCGTGGCTCCCGACGCTGTCGGTCAGGTAGCGGCCGATTACACCCGAAGAGTTGGCCAAGCCATCGGGAAACAACCTGGACTTGGAATTGAGCAGCAAGCGTGCCGACTCGCAAGCGCTTGCCGCAACCACAAACGCACGCGCAGCGATGCGCTGTTCGCTGCGCGTGTTCTTATCAATATAGGAAACCGCTTCCGCCCGGCCATCACGTCCCACCACGATTTCTCGCGCCATGGCATTCGTGATCAATGTCAAGCGCCCAGTTTGCTGCGCGTTAGGGATAGAAACCTGGCTGGAACTAAAATTGGAAGCCGTCATGCACCCCCGCCCGCATTGTGCGCAATAGTGGCAGGCTAGACGTCCGTTATACGGTTTAGTCAGTATCGCCAGCCGCGAGGGGATGCACCTAATATTTAGCTTGTCGCAAGCGCGCTTTACCAAGACTTCGGTACAGCGCGGCCTCGGCGGTGGCAGGAACACGCCATCGGGCGCGCTCGGAATATTTTCCGCCGTGCCAAATACCCCGATGTACGATTCCACTCTGTCATAGTAAGGCGCCACGTCGGGGTAGCTGATCGGCCAATCATCGCCCTGGCCATCGTTGGAGCGAGCTTTAAAATCGACGGGAGCGAAACGCAGCGCAATCCGCCCCCAGTGATTCGTCCTGCCGCCAACAATGCGTGAGCGAAACCACTGAAACTTTGATCCCGGGGCGGTTGTGTAAGGTTCGCCCTCGATGCTCCAAAAGCCGTTGGGCGCCAGAAACTCGTCGTTGAGCAGCCCACGGAGTCTGCCGCCCACGCCCGCACCACGATGCGCTAGTTCATACGGCCATACATGTTCCTTGAAATCGGTTTCCGGGTGTAGGGGCGGGCCGGCTTCGAGCATCACCACTTTCAATCCGCCCTCGGTGAGCACCTTGGCGGCTATGCCTCCTGCTGCTCCCGAACCGATAATGCAAACGTCGTAAACCTTGGGTGAGCGGATTACCTGGGGCATGATAGGTCCTTACTAGCTGGGGTCATGGCTCAGAACCGGAGATCGCGAAGATAACTGTAGCTGGCTTGAATGCTCTCGAATGGCGACTTGGGCTCATCATGTTCGACAATGTAGTGTTGAATGCCTGCCTTGTCCGATTCAGCAAAGATGCGCTTCCAGTCGATCGCTCCACTGCCCACTTCCGTCATCTTGCCGTTTTTCGTTCTATCTTTCACATGAACCAAGGGGAACCGTCCGGGGTAGCGGTTAAAATAAGCCACGGGATCTTGGCCAGCATCGGTGATCCAGTACAGATCCATCTGCATTTTGACCAGGTTAGGATCCGTCTCCTCCAGGAGAGTGTCATAGAGGAGTTTCCCACCGACCGATGTCTTGAATTCAAAATTGTGATTATGATAGGCGAACTGAATTCCTGCCTTCTTACTTTCCGCGCCGGCGCGGTTAAAAGTTTCGGCAACCTGCTTCAGGCCTTCCTTATTCCGCCATTGCTTATCCAAGAACGGGCATACGATGAAGCTCTGTCCCATGGTTTTGGCGCCTTCCAATGTCGCCTGCCAACCCGTCCCCAGCGACTTGTAGTCAACGTGAGAGGAAACCGCAACCAGGCCATCGCGGTCGAGGATAGCCCTGACTTGCTGGGGAGAATGATTGAACAACCCGGCGAATTCCACCTCGCGATAGCCGATCGCCGCCACCTTGGCCAGCGTGCCCGAGAAGTCCTTTTCCATTTCACCTCGTACGCTGTACAGTTGCACTCCGATGTGGTCTATCTTCTGATCGCCCGTCGCAGCCCCGGTCAGCCGTCTGCCAAGGATTGTTGCCGCGGTAAGCGTACCCAGGAAGCTACGCCGGTCCATATCGCTCATAGGTGCCCTCGCCCTCTAATCAAGATTAGACTCTGTCGGATCACGACTCGGCGGTCATCAACTCCGCACGAATATTTTTCAAAACATACACAGCGCGCTCCACCCCCACTTCACCGGGCAAGATCGGATCTTCGTTCTCGATGCTCAGAATCCCCTGATAACCAACGTCCATGTAGGCGCGCATTACGTCCTTCCACAGGTCCGCTCCATGGCCGTACCCAACGACGCGAAACGTCTCGGAAGCGTGTGGCAGATCCTTGCTCTCGAAGGCAAAATTTAGTATGCCGTAGTGGTTGACGTTGCCCTTGAACAGGACCGTATCTTTCATGTGCGCATGAAAGATCGCCTCCTGTTTGCCGAGCAGATGAATTACCTCCACGGGATCGCACCCCTGCCAGAACAGGTGGCTTAGGTCGCAGTTGGCGCCGATCTCCTCGCCCACCGCGTTGCGCAGCTTCAGCAGGGTCATGGGATTGTAGACCACGAAATTCGGGTGCATCTCGAAGGCGAGCTTGCGGATTCCGTGTTCGCGGGCGAATTTTGCCGCCTGCTTCCAGTAGGGAATTACCTTTTCTCTCCACTGCCACTCGAGAGCTTGTTTGTGTTCGTCAGGCCAGCCGTAGGTGATCCAGCTCGGCGTCATGTCCGTTGGCGATCCGCCGGGACAACCAGAGAAACCCACAATAACCGGCACGTCTAACTTTTCCGCGAGCAGAACCGTCTTACGAAAGGTTTCGGCATCACGAGCCGCGATCTTCTGGTCAGGATGAACCGGGTTTCCGTGGCAGCTTAGAGTCCGAACCGGAAGATTGTGGTCTTCGAATTTCTTTTTCCAGGCACGCAGCTTGGCATCGTCGGCCAGCAACTCGTCCAGCGCGCAATGATGGTTGTTGGGATATCCTCCGGTGCCAATCTCCATCGCTTCCAGTCCATACCCGGAAACTTTCGCAAGCATCTGGTCCAGACTAAGGTCGGCGAAAACTGGATCGAAGACGCCGATCAGAAGCTTACTTCGTTTGCCAGGCGGCGAGGACGTCAGCATTGACTCCTGAACCGACCTGGAATGGGGATCGCTCGCCCGTAGCTCTGGCATAGCAGCAGCAGCCAACAGCCCGCCTGAGGTTGCGAGAAATGTTCTACGGCTGGTAGACCCTGAACTATTATCCATGCCTGATTCCCTTCATTAGCAGTTGTGCGAGGTACGAACATTTCAAGGACATGTCGACGGTGCCAAGCATTATAAGAACTCGTCCCGCGTCCGTCATCTGCTAGTCTTCCGTCGTCAGCCAAGGCGGACGATTCATCGACTGGGGCCACTAATTTCGTCCTGTTCGTCGAACGGGCATTCAATAGGGTAGAAAACCCTCGCTGGTGGGAATCCGCCCGCTCCCTCTTTTAGTGCCTAACGGTTCAACTCGCCGCATGTTGTTGCTCCTGGATTTGGTGTATGCCCACGCTGAATGACGGAGCACGGTGGATATGGCTGGTCGTCCAGAAACTGTTAACGGACTATCGTTGGTGAAAAATCCGTTGTCACCTGCTGAAAGAGAAGAGTGGGAAATCGCCCGCACCCCTCTGACTGAGGTAATGAGCCACTGGGTAAAGTGGTTAGCTAGCTGAAGCCAGTACACGGGCGGCTAAGACAGCTTTCCGACTACTCGTAGTTTTCGGCTTGATGAAAGGGAATTCCGTGGCGGTCCTTTTCCGAGAGGCTGGGCTCGCCATCAAGTTGCCAATCGATAGCGAGCGCCGGATCATTCCACAATAGGCTGCGTTCCAGTTCAGGCACGTAGAAGTCGGTCGCTTTGTAAAGCACGTGGGCTGTCTCGGAAGCCACGCGAAAGCCGTGGGCAAAACCCGCCGGAATCCAAAGCATCCGCTGGTTGCCGCCGGAGAGCCGAACACCACAGGACCGGCCGAACGCCGCTGAACTCCTGCGCAGATCTACCGCTACATCGAGAATCTCGCCCACAACCACTCGCACCAGTTTGCCCTGGGGTTTCTCGACCTGGTAGTGCAATCCTCGTAGCACATTATGGGCAGAGAAAGAATGATTGTCCTGTACGAAGCGCTCCCGGATTCCGATCTCCGCCATGGAGCGCTCGTTGTAGCTCTCCAGAAAGAAACCGCGGGCGTCGCCAAACACCTTCGGCTCCAGGAGGAGGACACCAGGCAGGGGCGTCTCGACGATCTTGATGGGGGACGAGCTCAAAATACTTTCTCGTGCAACAGTTGCAGCAGATAGGCCCCGTAGCTGTTCTTCATGGAACGACCGGCCGCCTCCAGTTGTTCGGCACTAATGTAAGCATTGCGGAAAGCAATCTCTTCTGGGCAGGCAATCATGAGCCCTTGCCGATTCTCAATCGTCTGGATGAAAAGCGAGGCCTCCATCAAAGCTTCGTGAGTTCCGGTATCGAGCCACGCCATGCCACGGCCCATCACTATCACGTCGAGCTGGCCGCGACGGAGATAGGCCCGATTGACATCCGTTATCTCCAACTCACCCCGCCCCGAGGGCTTCAGTGATTCTGCGATCCCGACCACTTGTGCATCATAGAAATAGAGCCCAACTACCGCATACTTCGATTTCGGTTGTGCGGGTTTCTCTTCCAGGCTGAGCGCTCGGCCCGATCCATCGAATTCCACCACTCCATAACGCTCCGGATCATGCACCGGATAAGCAAACACCTTTGCCCCGGTGCTGGTTCGAGTTGCCTGGCGAAGGCTTTTCACCAGATCGTGGCCATAGAAGATGTTGTCCCCCAGCACCAGAGCACAGCTGTCTGACCCGATAAATTTCTTTCCAATGAGGAACGCCTGCGCAATGCCCTCCGGTTTGGGCTGCGCCGCATACTCGAGACTGAGCCCATACCGGCTTCCGTCTCCCAGCAAATCAGCGAATTTGGGCGTGTCTTCGGGAGTCGAGATGATCAGAATGTCACGAATGCCGGCCAGCATTAGCGTGGCCAGCGGATAGTAAATCATGGGCTTGTTGTAGACGGGAAGCAAGCTCTTGGTCACCGCTTGCGTCACCGGATACAACCGAGTTCCTGAACCGCCCGCCAGGATGATGCCCTTATATTTTGCTTGTGACGCGCCGTCCGCCATTCGGAATTGTCCTTGTGCGCACCCAGTTATTATGGGGCAGTGCTTTGAGTTGAGTAGTGCGTGGCCATCCACTGACGGTAGGCTCCGCTGGTCACCTCCCGAATCCACGCCCCATGCTCCAGATACCATTCGATCGTTTTGCGCAATCCACTCTCAAATGTCTCGCGTGGTTGCCATCCGAGTTCTCGCGCCAATTTGCTGGCGTCAATCGCATACCTGCGATCGTGGCCGGGCCGGTCTTCGACGTAGGTGATCAACTTGCGATGCGGCAGAACGGGGTCGTTAGGGCAAAGTTCATCCAGGATGGAACAGATGCTTTCCACTACCTCGATGTTTCGCCTCTCGTTCGAGCCGCCTATGTTGTAAGTCTCTCCCGGAGTTCCGCGGGCCAGCACCATACGCACCGCTTCACAGTGGTCGCCAACATATAACCAGTCGCGCACATTCTTGCCGTCTCCATAGACAGGTAACGATTTCCCGCTGCATGCGTTCAGGATCATGAGCGGAATCAGCTTCTCCGGAAATTGATAAGGTCCGTAGTTGTTCGAGCAGTTTGTAGTGAGGACGGGCAATCCGTAGGTATGGTGGTACGCCCGCACCAGGTGATCGGAAGCCGCTTTCGTCGCCGAATACGGACTGTTTGGCTGGTAGCGGGTAGTCTCGCAAAAGGCCGCGTCTGCCTCCTTCAGTGAGCCAAACACCTCGTCCGTCGAGACATGCAGAAAGCGGAATCGATTCCTATCCGATTCTTTTCGCTCCAACCAATAAGCCCGTACCTCCTCCAGCAACGCAAAGGTCCCATTCACGTTGGTGCGCACGAAATCATCAGGACCACGGATCGAGCGATCCACATGGCTTTCCGCTGCGAAATGAACGACCGCACGCGGTCGATGTTGTAGAAAGACCTGCCGCACGGCATCACGATCAACAATATCTGCCTGCGCGAAACGATAACGAGGGTCGTTTTGGATCGCTTCCAAATTGCTCAGGTTGCCGGCATAGGTCAGCTTGTCCAGATTGATAACCTGGGTGTTCTCCGCACGCAGCCACTCGAGGACAAAGTTCGACCCGATGAATCCGGCGCCGCCCGTGACTATGACCGCGTTTTCCATGCTGATTGAATGCGATTGTAAACAAAAAGGCGAAGAGCGTGGCTCCTCGCCCATCGATATCTTAACCGGAAACACACATTCAAGTGTTGGCGATCCCAGCGGTGCCGTGTTCCGCCGCTAATCCCCAACCATACCAGGTTCAGCTACGGCAGTCGCTGGTACAAGCCGGGCACGGTCTTCACAATGTCGTTGTAGATGACCATGACAGCAAGCAACAGGATGAAGACGAAAGCAGCTTGATAGATTCTCTCCTTGATGTGCAGACTGATATCGCGCCGCATTAGGCCTTCAATCAGAAGCAGTAAAATCACGCCGCCATCCAGAATGGGAATGGGCAGAAGATTAAAAATGCCGAGATTTAAGCTGATTGCTGCCGTAAGCTCGAGCAGCGGCGTCCACCCCTTCTCGCTGGCGGCAGCTCCCGCGGCTTGCCCGATCCTTATCGGTCCTTCAATCGTGCGAATCGAGACTTTATGCCGCACCATCTTCTCCACCAGTTCGAGGATCAGCAGAGAGGCTCGCTTGTTCTGCTCGATCGAGCGTTGGAACGCAGCGGTAAACGGCAGACGGCCCACCTTCACCGGGTCCACGATGACCCCAATCCGGTAGTGTTGCTCAGCGTGTCCGGGTACATCCGCCAGCACAGGATTCACCGTGAACGTCTTTTCCTGTCCGTCGCGCAGAATCGTGAGCTGAATGGGTTTGGCTTTGGTTTGCTTCAGGGCCTCAATCATCGCGGCGATTGCCGGCAGAGGTTTCCCGTCCATGGCGATGATCTCGTCGCCCTCGCGGATCCCGGCTTTCTCGGCCGGCATGCCGGCATCGACATCAGTCACAATATTCGGTTCCTTCGGAACCCATCCAGCGTCCCCAATCTGGGACACGCCATAAGGTTCCGGGACGACAGTTTTCTCCAGGAACTGGCGGCCGCGCTGAATCCCTATATGGAGAGGCTGATTCGGGCTCAGACTTACTTGCGGGTCCACTTGTTCCCAGGTCGGATTCTCGATGCCGTCAATCTGCGCGATCCGATCGCCGGGCTGCAACCCGGCTTTGGCTGCTGGTGTATCCTCGAGAACCCAGCCGATCACTGCCGGCTTGTCCAGGAACACCGGGTACTCGTAGTGCACCATGTAAACCAGCATCAGCAGTGCGACCGCCAGAACAATGTTCATGGCTGGCCCAGCAAAGGCGATAACGAATCTCTGCCACCGCGGATGGGACAGGAACTCACCGGGATCGCCGCTGCGCTCGTCCATCGGGTTCTCGCCGCTCATCTTGACGTAGCCGCCCAGGGGAATAGCGCTGATGCGGTAGTCAGTA
>JBPYDQ010000557.1:0-3003 GCA_051986135.1 Terriglobales bacterium
TGAAATACACTCGTTCTCCGAGCTCTATATTTGAGCCGTAATCGCAGAAGAAGGGCGGCTGCAACCAAACCGTGTCGCCACCTCTACCGAAAATCTTTTTGAGCAGGTCTCGACGCAAATCGCGATCTGCTTCACGCGTGTCATTCAGAACTTGACAGAGATCACGTGCGCGGTCCCGCGCCTGCACCAAAGCGACATCGAGTGCGTCGTAAAGTTCACCAGCCAGCATCTTTTCGTGTTCGGTCATAAACGTTGGGCCACTCGAGCCCGATCATTGCAATTAGAATTCATTTACCACTTTATTTGCGAATAGAGGAAGGCACGGTTGTTCCCGTCCTTATCGAACGACCCACCTACCACTTGGCCTTGTTTTCAGCTGGTCTGTTCTCCTTTCTTTTGTTGATGATTTTCTCCCTTACTTCTGGTGATATGCTCCTCGTTGGGTCTGGTTCCGGGGCTGTTTTCTTTCCCTTGCATCCGTGTAAATTTTATCTATGCGGACCGGACAGTGGGGTATCAAGAACCCGACAAATTTCGACCCCTCTTGCCCGCTGCTTACCCCGCCGCTTACGCTTCTTCAATACCATCGAATTTTTGATAGCGACAGTATTGCTGTTGACGGTTTATTCACTTTGGTGGGAAACTGCGGCTAGAGGCTGTAGAACTGGCTCGGACCGCTCACCCGCTGGAGCCCACCCAGATGTATAGCCGCAGAACAGGACCCGATGCCGGTATGACTGCCCATTCCACCCTCGATTCCGAATCATTCCAGAACCTTTTGGCCCGCGCATTTGTGGTACAGGAAGGTCTGACAGATGCTCAATCGCGCTCTGCTATTGTCGAACTCCTACACTTGATGGTGGCGGGCGAGCTCGACGTGGATGGGGCTATGCATCTGATTGCAAACCGCGCCCGAAACGTCGCCAACGCAACTGGAGTCGCCATCGGTCTGGTCAAAGGAGATCAACTGGTTTACCACGCAGGAAGCGGAAGTGCTGCCACGTATATAGGCCGGCATGTAAGGGCCACACTAAGGGTCTCAGCAAACATCGAGGCGAGGCAGGAGATTCTGCGTGTCGAGAACGCCCAGACCGACGCAGGGATTGGAGCGGCGATTTGCCGCCAGTTCGGAACCAAATCCATCCTAATCTTGCCGATTTATCACGCTCGGGCGTTGGCAGGAGTCCTCGAGGTCTTTTTTAGTGAAGCGCATGCTTTCCAGGACCGCGAGGTATACACCTATCAGTTGATGGCAAGGGTGGTCGAAAAGGCCATATGTGTCGTTCAGCATGAACAGAACAAGTCCTGGGCAGCGGTACCGTTGACCATGTCGCAGGCCCTTGAACAGATTACTCCTCAAATGCAGAGACGTCCCAGCGACAGTAGATCGCTAGCAAACAAGCATGCGGTGTTCCAGACTTGCGAGGCCGTCGTAGCAGAGGCTGGGAAGTTGCCGTCGAAGAGGGAAGGCCCCGCCGGGGCAGCAACAATGATCACGTACCGACCCAAGCGCGTTCCCTCGCGCATGCGCCTGTGGAAGGTCGTCGACCGCGCAGCGGTGGTTACCGTGCTCGTGACAGCTAGCTGGATTGCTTACAGCTATCGCTTCCCCGCTTCGCCTTTAGGGGCTTCAGAGCGACGGAGATCGAACGCCATCAAGCAGCAGGTGCCCTTCGTTCCCCAGAAGCTGGTGTCGGCGAACAAGGACGCATCCAAGCCGCAGACCGCGTCCAATCCAATGGAACAGATGAGGGCTAGGAGAACGCCGCAGCGGGTGAGGATCGGGGACGACGAAGTCAATGACATTTCAGAAGATGTGACAGTGCGTTATTTCTCCCCTAAACCCACACCGCGGCAGGTGCGTGTCGGGGACTACCAAATTGATTACGTTTCAGAAGATGTGACGGTGCGCCGCTTCATCCCAAAAGTCGCAGTCGCGTCGCCGAAGTAGCTGATTAATCGCAGCACAGCCGGTGCCCACCCAAGGAACGTTCGGCTTTGGCTAGTTTGCAATCCTCTTCGTTTTTCCGGAAAAGCCAAAGAAACTCTAACAGGACTAAAGGCAGTTTCTTCATAAAGCGTTTCGCCCGATTTACTCTGGAAAGTTGACTCGTTCTAGCAGCGCGGCCGACTGACAGTCGGTCGAGAAAGGTCATAGCAGCCAGCAAGTCTGGCACAGCGGCGGCAATGCTCGGGCCCACACATGACTTCCGGATTGCTCGTCATACGTCCAGTGAGAACTTCACTAAATTAATGGCCCCGTACGATTGGGCGTAGGAAGCGCGGCCTGTTAGCCGGCCTGCGTGATGGCTATCAATGAAGGCACTATTAGGCTTTGGGCCGAAGATTTTTTCTTCGGTTGCGACACAGCCCGACGGGCTGCTACAGCACGAGACAATCATCTACTCGTTATTTCCAATGCATGTTGGCATGCGCCAATACTGGCGTGACGCAAACTCGCTTTTGGAGTGGACGCGTTCGGACCCGCACCGGCAGTGGTGTCAGAGCTTTTAGAAAGACTCTCGCGGGACCGGGTTCTGGCACGAAATTAGACGGCGCGAACTGAATCGGCATGATACGGAACCTGGTTCCAGTCGGCGGCAGGCTCTGGCTCGGCAGGATTGGGTTCCATACGTCCGGTTGCTGGACTCTGGAAAAATCCAGTGCTGCTCCGTAGTTGGGCAAAGTTCCTGCCACTTCTTGCGCTTTACCACACGTACCGCGCGTGGCTAGACGAAACAGGAGCCCCAATGGGAGAACAGCAGAAGCTGATTCGCGACGCTCATATCTCAACGACGATGCATCAGTATGGCAATACTTCCGCATTCGCGAAACGAAAGGCCAATCGACCAATCGTGCAGCGGCTCTTGAGAAGCGAAATGAATCAGCGTGTCTCGATTCAATAATTAAGGGGAACTGTGGGTGCAGTTCCCCTTATTGGACAGTTTTGGGCAGTCACTACAAATGCCAAATTCCCCGTGACCCTATGATTCCATTGGTTGG
>JBPYDQ010000558.1:0-3780 GCA_051986135.1 Terriglobales bacterium
GTGCTTCCGCTGTCTCCCATGAAATCTTGGCGTGAATGTCATCGATAAGGGATCGTACCCCCTGATTGTCGGTGGGGTTCAGCCAGAGCATCCGATCAAAAATACAGCTGGCTTCGTCGAAGCGGCCTAAGCGCCAAAGACACAATCCGAATCCATGCATGCAGCGCAGGAATGGGCGATTATCGATCCAGCCCCAGGGCAGTGCTCCGTCAAACCTCGCTCCCAGTGATAATTCGCCAATCCGAAATCCAACCTCATAGTGGCGAATTGCGTCCTTTGGCCAATGGTCCCAAACCAAGTTGCCAAGATGAGCATGAGCGTCGAGGCAGCGGAGATCGGACTGGCAAAGTTCCATTAATATTTTTCTTGCGCCTTCGATATCGCCAGCGTCCTTCCGGTCGTTGGATTCCGTGATCGGGTCTGAAAACGGATCATCCGGATCAGCTCCCGGCAAGATTTGTTCCATCTCGAATTGCCGCCGCGGCCCTCGGGCGATGATCGGCTTGGCCCATTTCTCGATCGGTTCGCCGGGTTCTCCCCAATATTCTTCTGCCGGATTCCAGTTGCCCTGATCTTCGAGCTTCAGCGGAACGAGCCCCAGAGCGCTGGCATCGATCCGTTTGGATTCAGCGAGGCCGGATAGATAGGCAGTCCCGGCGTAGTTCCATTGTTTGCGCGGACGGACCACCGCGATCTCGCCGGGAATAACATCCCATGTGCGACCAGTACGCAGGGTAACGATCTGGGTACTTTGAGGTGGACGACAACGCGCCGTCGTCTTTTTAACCGAAAGTATGACCAGCTCTAACTGATTTCGCAGAGTGATCGAGCCCGCACCCTCTCTGGAGTGTGCCGTGCGCGGTGTAACTTTTTCATCATGGGGATAGGGCTCCAGCCCCATCCATTGGCGGTATGCTGCGAGATACCGCGAACCGTCCGTGAGCGTTGGCACCAGAACCTCTGATACCGCCACTTCGTATTCCCGACCATCCGACCGGCGACAGGTCGCGGTCACCCCGCGCCGCAGGTTGCCGTTGTAGTTGAAGCTCACCAACTTGACTGGCTCGCCGATTACGAACCCGTCGCGAGGTAAGGAGACGTGCTTCTGCAACGCCTGCTGGAAATTCCAGATCCGTTCCTGGTCGCTGCGGGCTTCTGCCGTAAGCTTGTCGATAATCTCACCCAGGCTCGCCGATTCTGCTGGTTTTGTGGTCTTCATGAGTGGTTCCCCCGGCGCTCGGCCCAACGTGCTTTGGCTCGCTCCAGAAAGGAAGGTTTCTTTATCTGTTTCGCGCCGGCCGCTAATGCCTGAAATCCCCTGATGAAGCCGGTCTTGCGAAAATGTAAACTGCTCACATGGCGCACGATTTTCTCCCATTCAGTGGCTAACCCCGCTCGTTGATAGCAGTCTCGCGCGCGCTCGAAATTAAACAAAGCGGCATCATAGTATTTACTCTTCTTTGCGTCCACGATGCGTATTCCTTGCGCGCACCAGAGGCGGGCGGCAAGATCTGGATGGTTCTTCTCCAGCCGCTTGGCTGCAGGCTCGGTGAAATAATGGCTTACCGTTTTGAGAGCTTCGTGGGAAGAGCCACGCACCAGTTTCGCCAACCGCTCTGTTTCTTTAGTCTCGACGAACAATTCCAACAGTGAACCGAGGTCTGCAGCTGTTGCTGCTGCATCGAGTGCTCTTTCGTGCCATTCCTTGCGCTCGAGTTTGGGCACGATTCTCATGAGATCTTGATAGGTAAACTTCGAAGGGCGTTGCAGAAAGTCGGTCCATGCAGCATCCCGCGCTTCATCCCGTCGGCCGAGCTTGGTCAGAAATTCGCGACGAAGTCTTTCAAGCTCGTAAGCCACCCCGGACGAAAACCGTTTCTCCCGATCTAATGCGCACCCGCGCTCGACCCAATGCAAGGCTTGGTTCGGCTTTCGTCGTGCAAGCAACTTCGCGACAGCCAAGCAGTCTTCCGGTTCGAGCTTGGTTTGCTCAGTCAGTCTTATGTATGCCTGGATGTTCCTTTGCGATCTGTAGATCTCGCGAAGAATTCTGCCACAGTGCCTGTACGGCCAACTGGAAGGGTCCTCCGACGCAGCCTCAAAACGCTCGCGAATTTGTTTTTCGAAGGCAGCCAGCCCTGCTTTGTCGAAGGCCGCGGCAGCATCTTTCTCAATTTCATGGCAGAAGGCGTAGGGATCGTCGTCCATCCACGCGAGCAGCGTAGAAGCGGTCTTGTCTGGTTGCGCACCGGAGGCCTGACGAGCTTTGATCCAGAGGCAGATGAGTTCATGGGCGAATTGCCCGAAGCTTCCGTCCGAATCATCGAGTTCATCTGCCTTTGCATGGAGGCCCGCAAGGAACGTCTCGTAAAGCCTTACGGCGCGCTCAGGTTCTGCGGCGACCAGCTTACGGACTTTGGCGGTGATCTCCTCGAGTTTGGCCACGAACGAAAAACCTTCTCTGTAGCCAATGAATACTCCGGGTCGGAGCGCTAACTCAATTTCACGCTCTGTTGGGTCTGTCTTGCTGCGAATCCCTTGTTTCATGTGCCGAATTGCACCCTAATCAATGTTTACAAAGGCGAATTCGATGACGCAAACACCGATGCTGGGCGCGGAGTATCCCGCTTGATTGCTTCAGAGTTCTGCGTGATGCGCTGGATGCAGCTTGGCAGTGCTCAAAGTATCGCAAACCGGAGGAGCTAGTCTTCACTTCCCCATGTTGTCCCGCGTCACTTTCGGGCCGGACGCTATACCGCCTGGGATGATGCCCAAGTCAACAATGCTCGACTCTTTTCTGGGGACGTCGCGGCCTAAAGCGTTTTACGATTTCGGCGGAGCGATAAAATCAATCACCCGCCTGTCGTTCCGTCGATAGATGCTGAAGTCCGTACGGTCGACTGTCAGTACTTGGGAGTGCGGGTGTCGCTCGCTCATAACGACAATCGACGCGTCGGCGAGGTCCATTTGGTCATAGCGCGCCATAAGAGTGCGGAGCCGCGGCCAATGTTCTGCAACCTGAAGGTCCAGCCGAACCGCGTCGCGCTCGAGCAGTTGAAACAGCGGATCGACGTCCACACGGTCTGCACGCAAAAAGTACGCCACCTCGGTGAGGACCGGCTCCGTCGTCAGCATCGGGGAACGCACCTGCTTCATCAGCGCCACGGCCCAAGAGTGGTATGGGTCATTACGGTTTAGATACGCTACCAGCGGTCCCGTGTCGCAAATCGTGATCACGACCGCTCAAACCTGCGCCGGTCGTTGGTTGCAGGCTTTCGGCTGCCTGCCACACTGCCCGCGAGATCAGTAGTGATCTCATAGATGGACCGACTGCCCCGGTGCGGCACAGCCTCGAGCCTCTCTCGAATCAGAGCGGCCACGCTCCGCCCGGTCGTGCGGGCCTCCTGCCTCAACCGGTGCAGCGTCGTATCTGGAAGCTTTACGGTAATCCCTTTCATAATTAGCTATTATGGTAACCCTGTTCTGACAGAATAGCAATACCAGCCCTGGGGGGCAATCGATGTTTACAGGCCGTGTACACGCCTTTACAAGAGACGCAACGTGGCAAACATTGAGTTTTGCTACAGCCGCACCTGCGCGAGCCAGTGTTAGCGCCAATGGTAGCAAGTCTACCGATGCCCCGCTGTCCGAACGGATCGCAGAGTGTGAGAACAGAACCGCGCCATCAGCAGTCTCTTTTTCAGGAAGATAAGCCGTCGCCCCATTGCTTCCCCACTTGCCGCTGAGTATCACATTCTGAACAGTGACTCCGTTGTCGTG
>JBPYDQ010000559.1:0-10304 GCA_051986135.1 Terriglobales bacterium
ATGCTTCCAGTTCCGCCGGCTCGACCCGATCCGGGGAACTCGACGGTAAGGTGTCGAACTTCGAGGAGAGGGGTCACCCGAGTCATCCTAGCAATTTGTTGCGTCGAGGGCACGATCAGGAGCGCGCTGCGCCCTCGTGTTCCTTAGCGAATCTTGTGGTTCATGGCTTTTCATTCACCGCCCTAAAATCAAACGCTGCTTGTACAGCGGTCTTTCATGGCCTGGTTGCGAGTACCTCTATCTGCCGCTGGCCGTGACGGAATGGCCTCCCCGGGTGTAGATTCAATCGCAATGGCTCTTCGCTGTCGGTGTTACTCGCTGTGTCGTTTCTGGTCGCTTTTCTTAATGGCTGTCCCAGTCTTCCTTCTGGGCTGCGGTTCGGGAGGAGGCGAGCGGTCCACCTCTCCGCCAATGCCAATGCCCCCCGTTTCGCTGACTAAGCTCAGCACCGACACCTTTACCAACCCTTCCAGCCAGCATGCGACGGAAGTCGAGCCCAGTGCTTTTGCCTTCGGATCGGTCATCGTGGCTGCTTTCCAGGTGGGCAGAATCTTCAGCGGCGGCGGTGCCGACATCGGCTACTCCACCTCGCTGGATGGAGGAGCGACCTGGAACAACGGTTTCCTGCCCGATATCACGATCTTTGAGGATTCCGGCCCGTTCACCGCCGTCAGTGACCCCTCAGTTGCCTACAACGCCCGATACGGCCTATGGCTGATCGCCTCCCTTTCCTTAGGCAGAACTCAGGCCCCGCAGGACATCATTACCGTCAGCTCATCGAGCGACGGCACCCATTGGAACGGGCCTATCCAGGTCAGTCACACCCCCGACGCCGACAAGGACTGGATCGTCTGTGACAACACTAGCTTCAGTCCCAACTACGGCAATTGCTACCTGGAATGGGACGACCCCAGTCAGAACGCTGATGATCTGATATGGATGAGCGTCTCGACTGACGGCGGACAGACCTGGCAAGCCGCCAGCAATACCGCCGACTTGGCCCACGGCCTCGGTGGCGTGCCGGTCGTACAGTCGAACGGTACCGTGATCGTCCCCATCATGCAGGTGTGCACTAGCAAATCCTGCTCACCTTCCATGCTCAGTTTTTCTTCCACGAACGGCGGCGCCAGTTGGACCCCAACCGTCAAAATCTCCACTATCACCGACCATCAGGCCGCCGGTAATTTGCGTTCAGACCCACTGCCGGCCGCCGAGGTAGACGGCTCCAACGATGTATATGTCATCTGGCAGGATTGCCGTTTCCGCGCGGGCTGCTCCTCGAATGACTTGGTTTTGAGTACTTCCAGCGATGGAATTACCTGGACATCTCCATCCCGCATTCCCATCGACGCGACCTCCAGCACCATCGATCATTTCATTCCAGGTCTCGGGGTTGATCCCGCCACCTCTGGTACGACGGCGCACCTAGGGCTTACGTACTACTTCTATCCCACCGCCGCCTGTGGAACCTCCACCACCCTGCCTTGCCAGCTCGTAGCTGGATTCATCGCTTCCCAAGATGGCGGTCAGACTTGGAACTCACCGATGACCCTGACAATCCCCATGTCGTTGAGTTGGCTCCCGAACACATTTTCTGGCGTTATGGTGGGCGACTATATCTCGACGGTGTATGCCAATGGCAACGCGCGCCCGATCTTCGCCCTGGCAAATGCTACGTCCGGGGCTGAAGCTTTCGACGAGGCGATTTACACCACCCGAACTGCTCCGGCCTCACAGGCCGGTGCGCGCCGATTTAGCTCTGCCGGTGAACACCCCGTCCCGAACGTTCATTCTGATCACGGTCCCCGCCAGTTCTACGACCTCGAGCATCGCTATCCGGCGCACCCTGCGAACCTAAATCGCTAGTTGGGCGGCTTTAGTCATTGGCCAAGACAAGTCGTTGGCTGAGAATTCGGTTCCTGTGGTCGGTTTTGCTAACGAACACAAGACCAGCCACTCTCCGTCACTCACCTGGCCAAGCTTAGTTGATTCAGATCAGACTGAACTCGTTAAATGGCGCAGCTTGCGCCAATCTATCCCTCAGCACAATATTTTCCTTTTAGTAAGTATGCTCCTTTCTATTGCTTAGCTCCATCTGTCAGGCCTCGGCACAATTTCGACGCGGTCGTGGCTTTGCTAAGGGTGGCCCGGGAAGGGAGGTGTTTGGTGGCGAGCCCTGCCTCATCGGTGTCCCTAAATCCACTTTCGTAAAAGCAAGACCAAAGCCATTTGCCGAGCTAAGCGGCTCGAGGCTGCTGTTTCGCTGCGGGCGCGCTCGGAGCCCTGTCTGCCAGTAAGTAGATTGTGCCTTCCTCTTCTATGCCGGGTCAGCGGTAAGCTGTCCGGCCTCGTTAGTTGTCGCCCCTTGTACTAAGTTCAGGCGCCTTGGGCCCGGTTCAGCGCGGCCTCTCATACCTTAATAACCGGAAATCACTCTTTAGCTTGACGTGCGAAGCAACCCGCTATATCGTGATGTGCCACTTTTGAGCATGGCGCTCGAAGTGCACCTGCTCCCGCTAAGGAGTTCTATTGCGCGCGCGTCGACTGTCAACTACCGTTGCTTATGCATCTCTCGCCGTTAGCTTAGTGACATATAACTCGAAACCCGCATTTGCGAGCGAGGGCTTCCAGCCAGTCTCACCGCAAGAATTGCAGATGACGTCGGAGCCGCTGGCCCCGGGAGCACCGGCCGTAATCCTTTTTCGGCAAGTTGATCGCAATGATGACCGATATACGGCCCATGAGGATAACTACATACGGATTAAGATTCTTACCGAGGAAGGCCGAAAGTACGGGAACGTAGAGATTCCTGTATTTAAGCAGATGGGCAACATAGTAAATATCCACGCGCGCACTATCCGGCCCGATGGCTCGATAGCAAATTTCAATGGTCAAATCTTTGAAAAGTTACTTGTGAAGGCCCGCGGACTAAAGTATATGGCCAAGGTGTTTACTCTTACTGATGTAGAAGTGGGGAGCATCATCGAGTTCTACTACACAATTGATCTACGGGAACACTATGTTTTTGACTCGCACTGGATCCTCAGCCAGGAGCTGTTCACAAAGTTGGCAAAGTTCTCGCTAAGACCATATCAGAATCCCTATAGCCCGTTCCATGTACGCTGGAGTTGGCAGAGCTTACCTCCCGGTACCGAGCCACCCAAAGAAGGATCAGACCAGGTCATCCGACTGGAGACGCATAATGTCCCCGCATTCCAGCCGGAAGACTATATGCCGCCCGAAAATGAATTGAAGTCACGCGTCGATTTTTTTTACAGTGACGAGCTTTGGCAAGGCAACACGGAAAAATTCTGGATCAAGGTAGGCAAAAGGCTGTATGACAGCGTGGATAAGTTTATAGACAAGCGCAATGCCATGCAGCAGGCTGTTTCGCAGATTGTTTCCCCTAACGATCCGCCTGAATTGAAACTTCAGAAGATTTATGCGCGCGTGCAGCAGCTTCGTAACACCTCCTACCAAGTACAGAAAACCGAGCAAGAACAGAAACATGATAACGAGAAACAGGCAACCAATGTCGAGGAGGTCTGGAAAGGAGGCTATGGGAACGGAGTACAACTTACGTGGCTCTACCTGGCACTGGTGCGCGCGGCAGGTTTTGAGGCTTATCCGGTCATGGTCTCTGACCGGCACAACTATTTCTTCCACCATGCGACTTCGGTCGATCCTAGCAGGCTCGATGCCAACGTAGTCTTAGTCAAAGTGGATGGCAAGGATCTTTATTGCGATCCGGGAGCAGCATTCACTCCGTTTGGTTTACTGGAGTGGGCCGAGACCGGCGTCGAAGGTTTGCGACTCGACAAAAACGGCGGTACCTGGGTTCGCACTACTTTGCCGGAGAGCTCGGCCTCGCGCATCGAGCGCAATGCTGATCTCACTCTATCGGAAACCGGTACCTTGGAAGGAAAACTCACGATTACATTCACCGGCTTGGAAGCTATGCGGCGGCGCTTAGAAGAGCGTAATGAAGATGACGCCGACCACAAGCGCTTCCTCGAAGATGAGGCCAAGGAATATGTTCCCGCTGCGGCCGACGTGGACTTGACCAATCATCCGGATTGGAAGAGTTCCTCGGTTCCTCTGGTTACCGAATACCACTTGAAAATCGATGGTTGGGTTTCCGGCTCAGGCCGCCGGGCCATGCTTCCGGTTGGCATCTTTAGTGCGACCGAGAAGAACGTGTTTGAACACGCGAATCGTGTGTTCCCCATCTATTTCGACTTCCCCTTCGAAAAGGATGACGATATCACCATCGCGCTTCCCCTGGGATGGAAAGTTGGTAGCACCCCTCAGCCCGAAAATCTGGATAGGCAGGCCGTCGTCTATAAACTGAAGGTGGACAAGGGTGACAACACAATCCATCTAACGCGCAAGCTTAGCATCGACATGCTCTTAGTGGATACGAAGTATTACACGGCGTTGCGTAGTTTCTATCAGGTTGTGAGGACACGGGATGAGGGACAGGTGGTTCTGGAACCAATTAGTGCGTCCGCCAGCAAGTAACTTGCACTTAGTCATCCTGCTACTGGGCCTGCCAGTGATTCTGTTCGGGGGGCTTAAGGCTTATGCTGCGGGCGAGGCACCGCAGTGGATGCACGCGGCTGCCAAAAAGCCTATACCCTCTTACGATGATAGGACGGATGCAGTTCAGCTCTATGCTGAGACGGACGTCACTGTCATTTCTGCGGATAAGATCAAAACGACGGTTCGAGAGGCTTATAAGATTTTAAAGCCAACCGGCCGCGAGCACGGCACAGCCTTCGCTTATCTGAATTCCAATCGCAAGATTACCAGCCTTCGTGGCTGGTGCATTCCGGCGCAGGGCAAGGACTACGAAGTGAAGGACAAGGACGCAGTCGAGGTCTCCCCACCCAATATAGCCGGAGCAGAGCTGATATCCGATGTAAAGGTTCGTCTACTCCGCATTCCTGCTTCCGATCCCGGCAACGTAGTCGGGTACGAATACGAAGTCGAAGAACGCCCGCTTGTTTTGCAAAATATCTGGGATTTTCAGAGCACAGATCCAGCTCTGGAGAGCCACTATTCTCTGCAGCTTCCCAGCGGCTGGGAATACAAGGCCTCGTGGCTCAACTACCCGCAGGCCAAGCCGGTTCAGTCTACGCCCGGACGCCGGGAATGGATCGTGAGCGACGTCAAAGGACTGCATCGGGAAGAGAACATGCCCCCGATAAGAGGTCTGGTGGGCCAGATGGTCGTCTACTTTTTCCCGCCCGGCGGCACTTCGATCAACGGCTTTACCAATTGGCAACAAATGGGTGTTTGGTATCGCGCGCTGACCAATGGACGCATGGATGCTTCGCCGGAAATCAAACAGCAGATTGGCCGCCTAGTTGCATCCAGGCCTTCCCAGTTGGGCCGCCTTCAAGCCATTGCGCAATTTGTGCAGCAGGACATTCGCTACGTAGCAATTGAACTCGGTATCGGTGGCTGGCAGCCGCATCCAGCGGCGGACATACTCGCTCATCGCTATGGCGATTGTAAAGACAAAGCCACCCTAACTGGAGCAATGCTCCGCGAGATTGGAGTTAACAGCTACTACGTACTCATCAATACGGCGCGAGCATCGGTCACCGCTGAAACTCCCGCCCATGTTGGTTTCAATCACGCGATCATTGCTATTCAGCTTCCGCAGGACATAACTGATTCATCCTCTCTGGTTGCAACTATTGACCATCCCCGCCTGGGAAAGTTATTGTTCTTCGACCCCACGAACGAACTCACCCCTTTGGGTGAGATTGGCGGTTACCTGCAGGCTAATTACGGCCTGCTGGTGACGCCGGAGGGCGGTGAACTGATTCAACTCCCCACTGAACCGTCTTCGATGAACGGCATCCGTCGCACTGCTCACCTCACGCTGGATGCCGAGGGTAATCTGCAGGGCGACGTGGAAGAAATCCGTGTTGGGGATCGCGCCGGGTCAGAACGCGGTCGCTTGCTTACCGTAACGAAAAATACGGATCGCCTAAAATCTTTTGAGGAACTGCTGGCCGACTCGCTCTCGAATTTTCACATCACCAAGGCCAGCTTGACGAACCTTCACCGGACAGATCAGCCCTTCGGATTCAACTATAGCTTCTTGGCCTTGAATTATGCGAAGCATGCGGGTGACCTGCTCTTGGTCCGTCCGCGTGTGCTCGGCAGAGAAGCGAGCGGTATTTTAGAAACCAAAGAGCCGCGTGTTTTCCCAATCGAATTCGCCGGTCCGGCTCGCGACCTGGATGAGTTCGACATAACCCTGCCCCCCGGCTACGTTGTGGATGAACTGCCACCACCGGCGGATGCCGATTCTGACTTCGCCAGTTACCACTCGAGGACGATCGTGAAAGGCAACGTGATCACCTATAACCGCACCTTCGAGGTGAAGCAGCTCAGCGTTCCCGCCAATAAAGCCGAGGAACTGAAGACGTTTTACCGCGTCATTGCAAGCGATGAACGAAATGCCGCAGTCCTGAAACGTAGCCAATAGAACATGCTGGCGCCTGACACTGGCCAACTCCATCCTTGAGTGAGAAAATAGAAAGGGTCGAACTGGTGAGGAAGGCAGGCTCTGGTCTGGTGTCCTGAATCCTTCAAAGTTTTTTCCGCATCTCAACCCCCTGGAGGAAAACGAATGGCACACGAATTACCCCCTTTGCCGTATGACTACTCCGCCCTGGAACCCTACATCGATGAAAAGACGATGCACCTGCATCACGACATGCACCATGGCGCATACGTAAAGAACCTGAATGCCGCGCTGGAAAAACACGCCAACCTGCAATCGAAGAACGCAGAAGATCTGCTTCGCGACCTCAATGCAGTTCCTGAGGACATACGCGCCACGGTTCGCAACAACGGTGGCGGTCATGTAAATCACACAATGTTCTGGACGATCATGAAGCCCAAAGGCGGTGGTGACCCCAGCGGCGCGATCGCCGACGTAATCAAGAAAACTTTTGGCAGCTTCAAGGATTTCAAAACCAAGTTCAATGACGCTGGAACGAAGCAATTCGGAAGCGGCTGGGTGTGGCTGGCTGGCAAACGCGGTGGCGAAGTCCAGATTATCACGACCCCGAATCAGGACAATCCCATTTCGCAAGGTCTATACCCGATCATGGGCAACGATGTATGGGAACACGCCTACTACTTGAAGTACAACAACCGCCGTCCGGAATATCTGGAAGCGTGGTGGAATGTCGTCAACTGGGACCAGATCAACAAACGCTACGAAGCCTTCAAGTCGGCCAACGAACCTGCTCTGGCCCACCGCTGATTAGCAGTTCACTCAGGGACGGCCGCTGGGCCGTCCCATGGATTGCGCCCTTCCCCCATGTTCGATTGTTGCGAGCAGGCCCCGGCCTGCGAGTGACATGCGGTTGTTCGTTTTCCGACGATAGATTCCATCTCCTCATCTCCTTAGACCTGCCTATGATCCGGTCGTACCTCCCGCGCCACGCTGCCCGCGCGATCCTCGAATGAGGATGAGGCGCCGTATCTCCCATGTCTTAGGCAAGACGGTTACTGTCATACTGCCGTCTGGGCGGATGAGGCCTGCCGAGGTCTCGTGCACGTTTACGTGTAGAGGGTGCGATCGGCTCCTTCCGGCAGCATGATTCTCACCCGGACGTCTTCCTCCCCGGCTTTTCGCGAATGCTTTTGTCATCTTCTTGGCTCCAAGCAGCCCATAAGCAACGAGTGGCTCTCCCGATCGAGCACCCAGGGCGAAAAAATCAAGTCGGGATATCGGGGGGTATGGTTCTGAATGCAAATGGGTGCTGAATATAGTTTTAAGGTTCTCAGCGGCGATAGTCACGTTCCGGCCGTTTCCTCCGTCACCGCTCGTGGCACCCTCCCGGGGGCCGGCAATCGACTCGGTAACCCGCTCAGCGTCGATGTTAGCGGCCAATGGAAAGCCAAGCTTTTTCTCCGTGTCTCTGGGGCAGGAGGAGCTTACGGCTTCTTATAGACCACACCGGCCTTCATCACAAAATTCACGCGCTCGAGGAACGTGATGTCAGAAAGCGGATCTCCGGGCACGGCCACAATATCGGCCAGCTTGCCGGCTTCGATGCTGCCGGTTTGGTCCTCGATTCCCAAGAGTGTCGCCGCATCCATTGTGGCTGAGCGGATCGCCTCGAGCGGAGTCATTCCCCACTTCACCATATAAGAGAATTCTTTCGCCGGATTGACCGTCCAGGCAAACCCGCCCGCATCGGTCCCGAAAGCGATCCTCACATTCGCCTTACGTGCGCGCCGGAATGTCTCTTCGTGAATCTTCAGCATTTGCACCCAGACTGGCGCCCCTGCGGCGGCACGTCCTTGGGCAACGTATTCACCCACGAAGATGGTAGGAACGTAGTAAATACCCCGCGATGACATGGTCTTCAGATCGGCATCGCTGATGTAATTGCCATGCTCGATCGAATCCACACGCGCCTCCACCGAGTTGTGTACCCCGTTAAGAGCCATGGCGTGGGAGGCCACTTTGTGGCGCTGCCGGTGCGCTTCGTCCACGATGGCGCGCAATTCATCGAGCGTAAACGTAGGGATATCATCGAGGACGCCGTCGTCGCGAACCTTGTAACTGCGGTCCGAATACACTTTGATCCAGTCCGCGCCGTACATGATCTGCTCGCGCACGGCTTTGCGCGCCTCGTCCGCACCGTCTACAACCTGTACTCCGTGCGGCACCGGCACGTTCGGCGCGTACCCTAACAATGGATAGGCTCCGGTAACGTTGAGCGCTCGCGTTGCCACCTGCATGCGCGGCCCGGGAATTACTCCGCGATTGATGGCGTTGCGAATGTCCACATCAGCGTACCCTGCGCCCTCGGTCTCCAGATCGCGCAATGACGTGAATCCGTATTCCAGCGCTCGCCGCGCATTCACCGTTCCCAGAATGGTTCGGTACTCAGGCGATTGCTTCAACAGCTGCTCGTCGTAATCCACCGCTGTAACATCCCCCTCGAGGAGCACATGTGTGTGTGTGTCGATCAGCCCGGGAAGGCAAACTTCACCGGACAGATCAATGACGTCGCCTCCCGCAGGTGCTCGACCTACCTGCTTGATCCTCTCCCCCTCCAGTCGAATGACGATGTCCTTCCCGACCGTATCCGACTTGCCGTCAATTAGTTTTCCGCAGCGCAAGTAAACCGCTTTCGATACGGCTTCGGCCGCTTGTGCCCGGCAATTCATCACACCGCCAAGAAAAACGGTCGTCAACCAAATGCATCTAACTATGCGCACGTTTTTCCTCCCTCTCTCAAAATGCAGGCTTGCTCAAAGCCCCTCGCTGTCCATGATTAATTCGCCAAAAAGCTCACGGGTGGCCAGTGATCGGGCAAGACCTGTTCTTTTCCTGTGCTTCTCGTGTGGAAAATACGGCAGCCGAGTCTAGCAGAGTCCTCTCGCGATTTTCGCCCCAGCCTGAAGCGTAAGTTGCCGCTTGGCTTAGCAGCATGTGAGGAGAGATTTTTTCGTCCCGGCAAGCATCGACCGACCTGCAGCCGATTTTCCCAGAATTGCACCAATCTTATGGAATTGACCCCTGCTGCTTCCACGCGTAAAGTCGCTGTCACTCCGCCCCAGATTTGGAGGGGCCGGCTTGCCACTTCAAAAATCGCAACCTGTTGTATCTCGGCTAATAACTCGGAGTGGACCCAATTTTTTACAGGTGCCAAACGAGAACTCAATAACCGTCTTTGCCCTCCCCTAAGGCTGGACAACAGTTATGAAGGATTCTGACTGGAAGATTTATCGCACGCGATTCTTAGTCCGAGCGAAGCAACTTACCAAGCCGCTCTATTTCGTCGACGCTCTCGGCCGCGAACACCACGGTGATAAGGGCGACTATGTGGTCGAGTCTACCGACGGCAGCCGCCGTATTGCCCCCCGCTCAATTTTTGAGGATGTCTACGTCGCCATGAACGGCTGGCAAGACCACCGGGCACCCGGCAAACGCGAGTGGCCCGTCGTCAAGCATCGGCTCCAACGCGCCGTACCTGGGTGACCTGAACGGGGACACATCGCGTTCGGTCCGCCACTGCTGTGGAAAACCGGGTTCACGTGTCTGTGTACCGCGCATAAAAGGCGTACAATACCATATATGGTAGTTTGCTCTTGACAGCTACAATATGCGGGAGTAAGGTAACAGTCCCACAGCAATCTATCTGCTTTGTCCGGTTACCGGTTAAATGGCCGAAGCGGAGGAGATTCAGGGAAGGCATTTGGGGCGTCCGTCAGGTCAGAGCTGATCCCACGTCGCCCCAAAACAACCTCCGGCGCAC
>JBPYDQ010000560.1:0-4071 GCA_051986135.1 Terriglobales bacterium
CTGCTCGCTACACGGACGAAGATCGCAGCTCTAATCCCCATAGCTCACCGCTTCGTTAGACCACGCTAGTTCCTCTCGCGGTTTCCTCCCTCGAGGCTTGTCCGACGCCTGCCCTCCCGGCGG
The DNA here is from genome assembly GCA_051986135.1 of Terriglobales bacterium. Classification (GTDB taxonomy): domain Bacteria; phylum Acidobacteriota; class Terriglobia; order Terriglobales; family Acidobacteriaceae; genus Gp1-AA122. The sequence continues at coordinate 124 of JBPYDQ010000560.1, forward strand.
CACCTGACTCGGTGAGCTCAGCTGCGTGCGGGCAGGTGTCGGACAACCCTTAACGACACCGGCCACACGACGGCGATCTCGAGACCGCCCGGCCCTACCGAATCTCTACCGGTCCAATGCGCCGCCGCCACAAATCACTGAATAGCAAAGCCGGAATCCTTACCGAAAGATTTCCCCTAGGAGTCCCAGGGGAAGGCAACAGCGATGCATCATCTCCTAGCGATCGCAGCCCGTGAAGTCGTGTGAACAGATGCCACAAGAGATCGATTTCGCTCCGAGCTCTTCCGCATTGGGCAATGACTTGCTTTAACCGAAGAAGCGTTGTTCTATGGCCTTGCGAAATCCTTCTTCTCCTGCCTGCAGGCGCGCTGCATAGGTTGCTTGCGCGTCTGCACCTGCAACATAGCGCAGTTGATCCTTGCCATCAGTTGCAGCTTCGTACGCTACCGCAGCAATTTGCTCTGGCGTCGAGTAAGAAGCCATCGTCTGCGGATCGGTGATGACACTCATCACTTTTTCCGCAAGCCTGCCATAGGCCGGATGTTGAGCGGAGTCGAACGACCTCGTGAAAAAGTCCGTTTTCATCCCACCGGGTTCAAGAAGTTTGAACCCAATTCCCATCTGTTTTAGCTCGAAGGCCATGCTTTCGCCCCACCCCTCCAGTGCCCACTTCGTCGCGTGATACATAGAGTTGAATGGCACAGTCATCAAGCCACCAATGGAGGTGGTGGTGATGAACAGTCCACCCTTTTGTTCCCTGAACAAGGGAACAAAGGCTTTCGTGGTGCGGATTGCACCAAGCATATTCGTCTCAATCACTCGAAGAATCTGCTCATCAGTCAGCGCTTCTAGTGGCCCACCAATTCCATATCCAGCATTGTTGAAGACCACATCGAGGCGTCCCATCGACATGACCTTTTCGGCCGCACTGTTGATCTGAACCGGGTCTGTCACATCTAGCGCCATCACGGTGACATTTGGGATCTTAGTCAGCTCCTTTTCCTGATCAGGACTCCGCATCGTTGCGATCACCTTCCAACCTTTCGATGCGAAGAGTTTTGCCGTCGCCCGGCCAAGGCCAGAAGAACTTCCAGTAATGAAAATGGTTCTTTGTTTCTGGGTGCTCATAACGTCATACCTCCATCCACGACGCCTGCTCGGCGGCCGTTAGGCTGTTGGAACGGTGCCGCCATCAATCACCACCTCTGTCCCACTGACAGAAGCGGCGCGCGGCGAGACGAGAAAACCGATGAGGTCGGCAACTTCCCGTGGTCTTGCTGGGCGCCCGAGCGGAATCCCACCTAGGCTTCTCATGATGATTTGTTTGCCGCCTTCGTAGTCGGTGCCCGCCTGTGCGGCGAGGCGCTCGGCCAGGGAAACGGCAGCCTCTGTTTCAACCCAGCCGGGAGAGACACGAATCACTCGGATCCCTTTCGGCGTCACCTCTTTGGAAAGGCTCTTACTGTATGTGGAAAGAGCAGCCTTTGCCGCCGCGTACGCCGTCGTCGATTCTGGAAGCGGCAGCTGGTGTTGAATGGAGGTCACATGAATGATGACCCCGGAGCCCTGGCGGATCATTACCGGAGGTAGTGCGCGATCAAGGCGGACAGCCGGCATGAGGTTCTGGTTCAGCTCCCTCGACCACTCTGCATCATCGAGCGCGGCGAATCCCCCGGCCGGAGCGCTCGAGCCGCCCAGGCTATTCACAAGAATGTCGATTCCGCCCAGATCTCCAAAGCGGCATCTGCCGTAGCCGTGCACCCCTGGGCGGTTGCGAGGTCCGCCGATAGGTAACAAACGCCAGAGACCGCTTGTACTGGCATTGACCGCCCAGTCGCGACGACGTTCGCGCCGCTACTCATTAGCGCTTTCACGATCGCAGCGCCAATACCTCGGGTGCCACCGGTGACCAGCGCACACCGCCTCGCGAGTTCGAGATCGAAGCTCATGGGACGATCTCGAGAAAGGAGATCTTGCCGCGCTCGAGGCGGAACAAATAGCGAAGCGTGGCGGGACTACCTGGAAAACTACCGGTCAATCGACTCGTGACGACTGTCGTGCCGCCTTGCTTCTCGGAGGCAAGGGGCACAGCTGTGTAGCGGTACTTCGCTGACGCCTCCGTCTTCCACTTCCTGATTGCCTCAATGCCGGTGTAGGTATGGCCTTCGTCCTTCACCACTGCGTTGCTGGTAAAACAGCGCACTTCCGCGTCTCCACTACCTCTGTCCGCGCCGAAATACTCGGCGATCGGCTCAGGAAGATCGATGCTCAAGTTGAATCTCCTTTAATGGGCTGGGGCTAGATTACGAATCCTCCATGCATAAGAGAATCACATATAATCCACATGGGCTATTTAGACTCCGATGCATAATGAGAGGCTCGGAATTTGCGGAACTGAAGGCCTTCGCGGCGATCGTCCAGCGCGCGAGCTTCGTGCGGGCGGCAGATCATCTAGGCCTGTCGGCTTCGGCCTTGAGTCAGACGATCCGACAGCTCGAAGCGCGACTTGGAGTCCGGCTGTTGAATCGCACGACGCGGAGTGTCGCCACAACCGAAGCCGGCGCGCGGCTCTATCAGAGGATCGCGCCGATGCTCGAGGAGTTCGATAGCGCCGTTGCTGAAGCGGTCTCTTCCGGCGGACGGACCGCTGGAACGCTCCGCATCAATACGCCTGGCATGGCTGCCAAAAAGCTCGTCGTCCCGAAGCTCGGTCGATTCCACCGCGAGAATCCCGACGTGGTTCTCGATCTGGTAATTGACGACGGGCTCAGCGACATCGTTGCCACGCATTGTGATGCGGGCATTCGCATCGGTGAGCGACTGGAAAAGGACATGATTGCCGTCCGGCTGACCCCAGATATGGAAATGATGGCGGTCGCCTCACCGGAATACCTGGCAAAGCACGGAACCCCGAGGACCCCGAGCGATCTGCATCAGCACGCCTGCATAAATTGGCGTTTCCCAGGTAGCGGGCACCTTTACCGCTGGGAACTTGAGAAGGGACGCAAAAAGCTTGAACTCAGTGTGCAAGGCCCATTGATTGCCAACTGGCAGGACGTCGTCGTGGAAGGTGCCTTGCAGGGATTGGGAATTCTGTACGCCTACAACGACGAGGGCATTGTCGAAGCACTCAAGGACGGACGGCTAAAACGCATACTGGTCGACTGGTCACCAACCTTCCCGGGCCTCTTTCTTTACTATTCGAGTAGGCGCCAAATTCAGCCCGCGTTGCGCGCATTCATCGATTGCCTGCTGGATCAGAAGGAATCGAAGCGAACACGCACTGCGACCGGTTAGCTTGCATCTGAGTCTCTACCGATTCTCTACTGCCTGACCCTCGTCGGATTGCAGGTTATTGTTTCTGGGATGTTTTCCGCTTACCCGGATATTTCTCTACAAAGTCCCCGGTAATCGGAGGCCGATCGACTCGCACTTCAGTGGATCAACGACTACCTCAAAGAGCGAAATATCCCGGACATGCCGCCGCTGACTCGGGAAGAGATCGAGCGGGCACAAGCCCGAAACAGGGAGCTGATGACTCGCGGGCGCAGGTAAACATCCGATTCCTTCCCGCGGACTTTCCTAAGCCCGAATTACCGGTAGATTTCCGGTAGACTTCAGCGCGAAAAACAGCCCGCGTTTTCCTGCAGAAATCCGCAGGGTCTTGAATCCGACCGGCCTTAACCCCTTGTCTCCCCGGGGGAAACAGGGTCACATCTCCGACTACGCCTTCTCCCCCACCGGTAACTCCGCAGATTTGAAGGGAACTCCGCATCCTCCAATCCCGCAATACCCATCCGGATTCTTCGCCAGATACTGCTGGTGATAGTCCTCGGCGTAGTAGAACTCCGGCGCGTCGCGAATCTCGGTGGTGATCGTGCCGCGGCCCGCCGCCGTGAGACGCGCCTGGTACAGGCGCTTCGATTCCTCGGCGGCCGCGCGCTGCTC
>JBPYDQ010000561.1:0-3098 GCA_051986135.1 Terriglobales bacterium
TCGAAGGACAGCTGGCTATATTGAACCGGGACCTTGAGAGCCTGGAACAACAATACCGGGAGGTGGAGCAACAGCTCGAACGCAACAGCCCGGCCTACGCAGCACTGACCCAGCCGCAGCCCCTGACTGCTGGCGAGATTCAACAATTGCTCGACCCGGGTACCGTGCTGCTGGAGTACTCTCTGGGCGAAAAACGTAGTTACGTTTTTGTCGTCACTCGGGATTCAATCACCGTGCGCGAGCTGGCGACGCGGGCCGAGATCGAAAGGCAAGCAAGGCAGCTCTACAAGTTCCTGACGGCCCGAACTCGTCCGCTTCCCGGGGAAAATGGAGATGCCAGAGACCTGCTCATCGCGAAATCCGACGCAGACTATTCTGGTGCTGCTTCCACGCTCAGCCGTCTGCTGATCGCTCCCTTGATGTCAGACCTGGGTCATAAACGTTTGATTCTGGTAACCGATGGCATTCTCCAATATGTTCCGTTTGCGGCTTTACCCACTCCTCAGGACTCCCATGGGAGTGGTGCGGCCAGCGAGAGTGTGCCCTTGATTGCGCAGCATGAGATCGTGGAGCTGCCGTCAGCGTCAGTTTTGGCGCTCTTACGTAAAGAGCGAACCAACCGGCAGGCGGCACCTAAGCAGGTGGCCGTCCTGGCCGACCCCGTCTTCGACGCCGACGACCAGCGTGTGAAGCGAGGCCCCGGTAACGCATCTCCCGCTGGAGTTACGAAAGCGACTTCGACGACCCCAGGCTTAGATTCGACGAGACAGTTGACACGCTCTCTGGCCGACCAGGATGTGAGCCGGGACGGCGCATTCCATCTCGCACGCCTCCCCTTCAGCCGCCGGGAAGCCGCGGCCATCATAGCCCCGATTCCCCCGGGAATGGGCCTCGAAGCGCTTGATTTTAATGCCAGCCGGCGCCTTGCGATCAGTGGGGACCTGGCGCACTATCGCATTGTGCATTTTGCAACGCATGCGCTCATCGACAGTGAGCACCCGGAGCTTTCCGGGCTGGTATTGTCACTGGTGGATGACAAGGGCAATCCCCAAGACGGGTTTCTGGACCTGCGCGACATCTACAATCTGGATCTCGCCGCCGATTTAGTCGTGCTGAGCGCCTGCGAAACTGCTTTGGGCAAGGAAGTGGATGGTGAAGGCATGATTGGGCTAACACGAGGGTTCATGTATGCGGGCGCCGGAGGCGTGGTAGGAGCCAGGTGGAAAGTTGACGACTCGGCAACCGCCCAATTTATGAAGACGTTCTACTCGGCGATCGAAAAGGACGGATTGTCAGCCGCGCAGGCGCTTCGGCGCGCCCAGTTGGCCCTCCGGAAGGAAAAGCGGTGGTCGTTTCCGTTCTATTGGTCAGGTTTTATGCTTCAGGGCGATTGGAAATAGCGCGGTGCGGAACGCTCGTGTCCGGGGCGGGGGCTTTCCTTAATGGGCGGCTTTCACACGAAAGGCATAGGTCGTCGAAGCCTCGTCGTGGTTGTTGCTGTCTCGAGCTTGTTCGGCAAGCGAGAGTATGTAATCCCCGGACTTGAAGATGCCGGCAGGTAGCTCTACAGCGATGATTTTCCCGTTGGCTGAGACGTGTTGAAGCGTAGAGTCCCGCTTTTCGAAAACCTGCTGGCCGTCTGCGGTCTCAATTGAAAGGTCGTACCGCCCGGGCTTTTCCGGCGCCTCGTCGAGCAAGAGCAGGACGTTCGAGATTCCGGGCGCCAGTGGCAACGTGGGCATCGTCTGCATGCTTCGGAAACTGTCAGTCCCGAGCGACAAAATCACAAAGGATGTCCCTGGGCGCCGCAATTGAGCAGCTAGCTGAATGGGGTCGCCGGTTCTAGATCGTTCCTGTTGGAGCTGAGCTTGTGCTTCCTCGAGTCGGCTATTGAGATCTTGTTCATGCCTGCGGAGCTCAGCTTGTTGCACCTGGGCTTGATGAAGGCGGCTGCGCAACTGTTGGATGTTGTATGCGACCCACACGGCGCTGCCAGCAACGATCAACGCGAGGCACGCGGCCGCCCACTGAAGCCTCGGGCGCTGAAGCCAAATGCGACTGCGGACCGATCGCAGGTTCTCAGCGAGACTTTGCGAGGTCGCCGGATTCTGATTCTCGGCGGCGGCATATTGTGTAAGCGTTCTGGCAAACTTGACCCGTTCGATTCGGGAGGGAACTCTGAGAAAATGCGATTCAAAGTCTTCACGTTCTCTCTGCGATAATCCGCTGCGTACATATGAATCAATGAGATCGTTCTCAGTGGCGCTAAGTTCACGAAAAAGGTCTGGATCGTCAAAGTATCGGCTTTCGAACGCCTCGTTCTCTGCCGCAGACAGCTCGCCCAGCAGGTATCGCCTGGCAAGCATTGTCTGCTCGGCATCGATCGGTTTTTGCTCAACATCTACCATGGCCAGTTTCGTCATTCACTGTATCTGCTGTCGATGCAGTCATGAGAAAGGTACTTGCCATTAGGGACTGTCGCATTTTCCAACACTTTTCAAAGAGCCGCAAGACATTTTCGTACGCACTTCTCTACCTGGTCCCGCAAACGACTCGCTCTGGTTCGCAAGGCGGCGTAGGAGATACCGAGTCCTTGGGCAAGCTTTTGTCTGTGTTGAGCAGCTTTAGGATCGATGTTGTGATACGCAACAAAAAATCGACGCTCGTCATCCGCCAAGGAGAGTACGCACCGCTCGAGACACCCCATGCGGCGTTCATGGTCCACTCGGTCATGAATTTCCGCCTCAGCGTTCCTGCCGTCCGACAGGAAGCTCCCACCCAGAGGCAGGTCGGCGAGCTTAACCGTTCGAGCGCCTTTCCGGCGGGCGTTCCGATCGATATTCTTGGCCACGGCACGGGCAAAGGCTGGGATGTTTTCGATATTCGTGTCGGTGACTCGCAGAGCGACTACATCAAGAGTTTCATCCGCAAGCTCTTCAGCCGGGAATAGCCCGTTGCATTCAAAGTACTTAATCAGGATACGTCTGAGCGTTTCATATTTTTCGCCTGCGTGGTGCCGGTCCGAGTCCAACCGCAGAAGAAGATGCTCAAACGGAGAAAGACCGCTATTCTTAAGATTCGTCACCGACAACCGCTTT
>JBPYDQ010000562.1:0-3418 GCA_051986135.1 Terriglobales bacterium
GGGGTGAACATCGTGACCAAATTCGCCAAGCCGAGACCGAGGTAGTGAGCTTCCCGGTCCACCGCTTTCCGAGCCCAAGGGTCACCGGTCATCGCGAGTTCGCAGATACATTTCGCGGTTAAATTGCCGCGATGAGGATAGGTCGCCGGCGCTTCCTTCTCGAGCCACGTCGACATCGCAGGACCAGCAGCCAGAGACTCCCAACATCCGCGAAATCCGCATAAGCACAGTGGACCGGAGGGATCGATGAGGTGGTGACCGATCTCGGGATGTGAGTGATCGACTCCCCGATATACCTGCCCATCCACGATAAAGCCTGATCCAATTCCTGTTCCCACGGTCACGTAGATCAGGCGCTTCTTATTCCTGCCTGCGCCCCAACCGGCTTCGCCAAGCGCCGCAGCGTCGGCATCATTCTCCATGGCAACTTTCACCTGAAAGATCTCCGCCAGATCCTTGACCGGATTCTCGCCTTTCCAGTTGGGAAAGAAGTTCACGTCACCAAATTTGCCGGTCAGGGGGTAGACCGGTCCGGTCGATCCGATGCCGATACCTGAGATTCGCCCGTTAATTTTTTGGGCCGTCGCCTGGAGCATTTCTCGAATGTTTGCGAGCGCGTGCGAATAGCCAGAGTCGGCATCGGTCGCGCACTCCATGCGGGCCAATACTGTGCCTTGGTCATCAACCACGCCCACAGCGATCTTGGTCCCTCCGATATCAACCGCTCCGATCAAGCGTCTCTCCTGTATTGTTACTTCCACCCGAATACTGCACCTTCATAAGGCCCGATATCGGCTTTGAATGTGGAGCCGGTCACTTCGACCTGGGTTGGCCCTTGCGGCGTAATCCGAGCGACGGAATGAAGAGCGACGGACGCGGTGACCGCAATAATCTGTCGGCTGGCGCTGTGATTGGTGATGACCGCGTATCCGCCGGCCTTTCCGCTCAAAGCGCAAACCTCCACGGAGGGTTGATCGCTATGAAACGACGGTTTGACTCCGGACCACTCGCGAAAGGCCTGATAGATGCGGTATGTCGCCTCAGGCTTGTCGAAAGATGCGGGCACGCTAGCGAGATAATGCTCTAAGGGATAAGCGCTGAGAAGCGTCTTGCCCGAACCAAAAGTCTTGGCCACGAGCGCGGGCCGATTGTCCTGGTCGACCGCCACAACGGTGCCGCCCTTGACCGCAAGTATTGCCCCCCAGGAACGCGGGGAAACGCCGGGCACCGAGTAGTGGAACGTGTCGCCGACCTTCAGTCCGCCGAAGGGAGCGACGACTTTCAGCGTTACCTCGTCTTTGGGATTTGCGTCCACCATTCTTGCGCCGAACAGTGACTCCATCTCTGGAATCGCTGCGTCCGCCGCAACCGATGCATAGAGCGCTCCACCCTGCGAAACGTACTGCTTCGCCTTCTCCCAGAAATCGGAATGCACGTGCACGAGGAAACTGTCGGTACTCGTCAAGGGCGATGGCATCAATACCAACGGACGCTTCTGCCAATCGTCATACTCCCTGGGGAAATCAGCCTTCATCCCGGCACGTCGTGCCAATACAAATGCCGAAAGCCACGATCCGGTAAGCCAGGAATTTTCCTCGCTGAAAATGGGCTGCGATTGCCCCAAAACAGCCGCGCCTTCATCGGTTGACGTGTAAGGAACAACTTCCGGGCCAGTCAGGCCAGAATGCGAGAAGTCGCCATGCGGTTTGGACCACTCGTAAGGAACAATGATTCCCGCCTCAGCCGCAGCCGGTTCAATGCCGGTGAGATCGAGGCTGCCGACAATCTTTTCGAATTCCTCAAACATCTTTGCCGAAGGACGCTCTTTTCCTTCCCAGGTGGTGAGGCCGAACTCCGTTTCGTGGGGCGAGCGCAGATAGGGAACTTTGTGGAACTGTTCCGGCGCCGCATCCGTGTAGCACCAGACGAGAAATCCGTTCGCTCCGGCGCCCAGCCCGGAGTAAAGGCTGGCACGCAGGAATTTCGCAATCTGATCCGGGTCGTATTGAGCTGACGATGCGCCGATCTCTTGTACCATCACCGGATGTCCGGCGCCGCCAGACAGGGCCGTTTCGAAAGCCGATCCGTAGGTCCCGCGCTCGGAAAGCATCGCGTCTGGAAAAAGTTTCGGGGCATAAATCGAGTACGGATGAACGCTGAAAAAATCCGTTTCTTCGCGGACATTGTCGGGGCGAAATGGCCCGTGCTCAACATCCTGCATGCTGACGCCAGCGACGATGGGGTGGAGCGAATCGTGCTTCCGGATGGACCACGACAGCAGACGGGTCCAGTTGATGGCCATCGCATCCGTGGTCTCAGGGACGATCCAGAACGGAGGCTCGTCGGTCAGGTCCCAGCCGAGAATCGCCGTTTCCTTTCCATAGCGGCGCGCCAGTTCTGCCACATGGTCGGTCTCAATTCTGAGCATGTCGGGATCAGAATGAGGGTGCCGGCCCTGACGGTAAGGCACGTCCCAAAAGGCTTCGCCGACCTCACCGCCGATTAGAAGACATGGGTGGAGGTAAATGTGATAGCGGTGAGCCAATGAAATGAGGAAGTCGATCGCGCGAAATGCTTCCGGATTGTAATCGCCCGGCCGCGGCTCGATCCACGCCCACACGAAATCCAGACGGATGGTGTTGAAAGCCAATTCGTGCATGCGGGCGAAATCCGCTTCAATCGCTTTCGGATCCCACTGCGTGGGCCATTGCATGGCTGCCTTCGCCGGCACCCAGTTAGCGCCGACGGGGATGAAGCGGTGTCCGTCATGCGAAAAATAGTTGCCATCGAGATGAACACCGGGCAGCTTAGGTTCCTCTTCATGCTTGATTTCCTGCGCTAGCGCCGCCGAGAACCACGCCAGCCACACACCCAGCGCGCAAACTCCCTTGAGCCACCGAGAGGTGTATTGCATGAATGGATCCTTTCGAGGGCGACAGCCTAGAACGTCAGGCGCGCCACGAGCTGGATATTCCGTGCCGGCGTATAGGGGTTCACTACGCCTGTTATGGTCCCTGCACTGGACACGTCCACCGTCGCAGCTGGAGGAGCGAACTGGGGCGTATTAAACAGGTTGAACATCTCCCCCCGCAACTGCAGGGTTACCCTTTCGCTGAACCTGAAGTCCTTAAAAACAGAGAAGTCGACATTGTAAAGCGCTGGCCCGACCAAACTTCCCCGGCTGGCATTCCCAAACTGGTGAGCTGAACTCTGCGTAACGCCGTTGACCACGGCAAACGGTGGCAAAGCAAATGCCGCAGGGTTAAACCAGCAATTGACGGATTGGTGGGACCCGCAGGGGGAACCCGTAAAGTCATAGGGGTTGCCGACAACGTCCGGCCGCATTCCTACGCCACCCAAACCACCGTACCCCACATTCGCATAATCTGACGACAAACCCGGCGTGAAATGCTGCCCG
>JBPYDQ010000563.1:0-4715 GCA_051986135.1 Terriglobales bacterium
AATGAAAGCCATGCTGCCGCGCATCAGGCCGGTCAATCCGCTGCGCATCCAGACCCCCGTCGATGACGCGGAGTTTATCTCCGAAGTAAAGCATGACGGATTCCGCGCACTCGCCTATATCGAAGCCGGCAGCTCGAAGCTCGTCAGCCGCAAACAAATCGTCTACAAATCACGGCCATTCATCAGGCTCTGCGCCTTGCTGGCTCAACTGCCGGTCCGGGATGCCATCCTCGACGGCGAGCTAGTGTGCCTCGATGCGAATGGCCGCAGCCAATTCATGGACCTCGTGCGGCGCCAGAAGGACGCCTGCTACTACGCCTTCGATCTCGTCTGGCTCAATGGGGTTGATCTGCGTCAAGAGCCCTTCGTCGAGCGTAAAGCTCGACTGCGGAAGCTGGTCCGCAACAGGCCCGGCATTCTCTATGCCGATCACGAGCGAGGCCGTGCCGTCAAGATATTCCGGGCCTCGTGCGCTCGGGATCTCGAGGGCATCGTGATCAAGGCGGCCCAAGGGCCATACAGCGCAACGCCTTGCTCCTGGCTGAAGGTGATCAATCCCAACTACAGCCAGCACAGAGACCGCCGGGAAATGTTCGAGCGATTTCGCGAGCGCAGGCCCGCCTAACGGTCATACAGTCGATTCGAGTGTTCGGGAACTGCACTTTGCGTGAGTGCGATTACGATTTCAGCAGGCGAAGGTATCCGGTTGAGCTTCATGGCGACGGTCATTTCGTCGATTTGCTTCTCAATCCGTTTGCATGGATGATCTACATCGAAATACAGCAGTCTCCGTTCCTCGTTGAAAATTCCCGGATGGATTAGGGGAAGCCCCTCGAACGCACGAGCGCCCAAACGTATCAGAGCATAATCCTGTTTACGGCGCGTTCCGGTCAGAACGAAGGCTCCGTCCCGACGCAGCCAGCGGATGACCGCGCAACTTGCAGCCACGAGCTGGGCACCGAGTCCAATGCGACAATCCGGCAAAACAATCCACCGCGATGCTTCACAAGTTCGAGCACGCGTTGTGCGAGCCTGAGAAAGAATCGCGTCGAACAGTTCTTCTCCGACAGTCGACGAGATCGCACATGGCCGCCCATCCGTCAGGGGCATCACCCGAGCGCAGCCGACAGGACGGCCAAATTGATGGGCGACGATATGGTAGGCTTCTAAATCGGCAGGGTCGGGATCGTCGAAGCTGCCATCCGACAAGCGAAAAGACGGCCTCCCGCCGCGATTGTACAAGACAGCCCCGCGCATACGGCGCAGTTCGACCAGCCAATCAGGCACGAAGCCAAGCTCGCGCTCCTCTTGACTGACGACCATGAGGTCCATCTCTATTCCGGGAAGAGCCATTCGCCTCCTACCCCCGCGCTTAGCTATGGCAGTTAGTTTGTCCGCCATTCATATATGCGGCAAAAGTCGGCCGATTCCCTCACCGGGAAGGAAAAACGGAAAAATTATGGGGAATGCGGTAATGCCACTGCGTTTCGTCAGGAACCGAGACCTAAAGTGAATTCCAACAACTCGAAGTTTGCCTAGAAAGGCGTCGAGTGTCATCACCCGAACGAATTCACGAAATTTCCCTTGTAGCTACAAGACAGATTCAGTGGGTGGCAGAAACTTCACCAGAGCTTGCCTTGTTTTCTGGCGCACTCTTCACAATACGCAATGCTGATGATTTGGGATCGACCATCCCTGATAACTTCTAAGGGACAACCGCAAGCCAGTTTATCAGCGAAGGAAGGAGCGAGCCGCTTCGGCTCTCCATTAACAGGACACTCGTATTGAGCCCATCTTGGACATTGCTCTGGCAAGCTGAATCTTAATAGTAAGGGAAAGGTCCTGAGAACGGCATTATCGTCACGCGCTCTCGATCCCAATTTGCGTGAGCGTGGTAATGACCCGCTCCGACCTTCCACCGACGGGATGGTTCCGACAGGGTACCCCCGCCTGTTGAGACCTCCGAAAACACTGCGGAAATAGCGCCTGCTGCGCATTAGCAGCCTATTAGAACCACGCAAGCCAGCTACATCGAGCTGGGGATGGTTTCGCAGTGGTTTGGTGTGGGATCTGAAGATATGCGGCGCTGCTCAGCCAGCGTGCTGTCTTTGTGCTTTGAAACGCTTCACCAGCAGCGCAGGTGATACGTTCAACGATCGCGCTACAGCTCGCAGCGACTCACCGGCAGCCTGGCGCTGTCGAATAGCGTCGAGATCCAACTTCATACGCTTGCGGCCAGGCAGACGGCCCTTAGCCTTAGCGTTGCGCATACCGGCCTTGACGCGCTCCACGATCAGGTTCCGCTCGAGCTCGGCCACGGCGCCCAGAACCGTGAAGACCATCTTGCCGGCTGGCGTGCTGGTATCGACGCCCTCCGTCAGGCTGACGAACTGCACCCCGAGCGCCTGAAACGCCTCGAGCGCCCGCAACAGATGGCTGACGGATCGGGCGAAGCGGTCGAACTTCCAGACCACCACGGCGTCAAAGAATCGTTTATGCGCATCGGCCATCAGCCGGTCAAGCTGCGGCCGCTTCTCCTTGGTCCCGGTGATGGCCAGTGAGCGTTGGCGAAATCAGCTCAGAATTCGAGCCTCAAGCCGAACTGAATCTGACGAGGCGTCAGTGCGCGGGATATCAATCCCGCAGTTTGATTTGGCGTAATCCCCCCGGAAACGACTCCCTCCGAAACAAAAGTTGGGCCGCCGCTATAAACGGTGTTGTCGAGCCCTCCCTGAGCGTTGATGCTGAAATTCGGGTGGTTCAAGACGTTGAAGAACTCGGCACGAAACTGCAGGTTTCCGGATTCCCCAAGGAAGGCCAGCTTCGTATCCTTCACGAGCGAAAAATCCAAGTTAGTAAGACCCGGGCCACGCAGCATACCGCGTGAGGCGTCTCCCAGGAATCCTGGCGGCCCGGGAATGAACATGTTCGGGTTGTACCAGCCATAAGACGTAAAACTGTTCGTTGCAGGGTCGAAAACGGGAGTGAGATTGCCTATGATGACGGTGTTCGGGTCAAACGGAACTGCATTCGGATTTGCCCCCGCAAGCACGCCGTTGCGGGTATACGTTCCCGCCCGCACCGCAGCGACGTTTGCGGCAGTTACGACGTCTGGCCGGTCCGACTGATTATTGAGATCGTTTGACACGTTGTAACCGACCGTCGGGGAGAAGGCGAAGCCGCTCTGAACGGTCAAAATGCTTCCTGTCCACCATCCGTTCAGCAGCTTCGATGAGAGGCCTCTCGATTTGAAATTCGGGAAGTGATACAGCAGGTTAAATTTTTCCTGGTGGGTGACATCCAGTTCGCTCGGCCCCTTATCCACAAAAGGATTATATGGATCGCTGCTGTTGTAGGTCTGGAGATCCTGGTTGGCCGTCTGCCCTGTAGGCGTATCGAGCAACTTGGAATACGTATAGGAGCTCTGGAATGTCAATCCATGAGCCACCCGTTTGGTCACGGAAACCTCGAGCGCGTTGTACCAGGAATCTCCTCGAGTGGTGAAGAGAGAATCGTCGGCGTAGCACGGGTTAATTCGCGGGGTGTTGCCATCCGCCACGCCGGTACACGGATTGATCGTGCTCGGCAGAAAAGGCTTAGAAAAGGGATCCCAGAACGGATCACCATTCACGAACGACGTCGGAACCGCTTGGTTCCCCTCCGGATCGCTCCAGAGGTGGATGCCGCGGGAGCCCACATACGATATGCCCAAAGCCATGTCGGCGGGCAGCTGTCGTTCGATGGTCAGGCTCCACTGGTAGTTAGCGGGCTGTTGAATAAAATAGGTAGTCGTCGAAAGCGTAACACCCAGGCACGGCGGACAAGGCGGAGGCGCGAAGGGCGAATTCCGTATCGGCGCATCGAGGGGAAGGGTCAGGGGCTGAGAGGGGATAAAAAATCCGCCGCCTTGCCATGAGAGTGGTGGAGTGCCGCTAGCATCCTGCTGCATGGCGCTGCCGATATTCGCGATGTCGTAGAAGATTCCGGCGCCGCCTCTAACCGCCATCTTTCCGTTTCCAAACACGTCCCAGGCGAAGCCGAATCTTGGGCTGAAACCCTTTAGAGAGGGATTGTCGACGATTGTCCCCGGGACCGTAATTGACTCGGTCGCGAAATCGTGAAAAGCGTACTGTTTCCCGTGCAGTTCTTTCGGGATGGTGTTGAACTCGTATCGCAGGCCGAGGTTCAAAGTAAATCGTGAATTCACGCGAACGTCATCCTGTGCATAAAAACCAAACGTCCCGTAGCGATAGTAGCGGTTCTCGTTGGCGGCCGCCGGTGTAAACGTGGTGCTGTGGACGTTCCCTTGGAGAAAGTTCACAAAGGTGTTGAATCCCAAGGTCCCATAAGCAAAGAAGCCCTGATCGATGGCCTGGCCGTAAAGATTAACCAGTGTGCCAAACTTGAGGGCGTGCCGCCCCTTGTTCCAGAAAACATCATCGCTTCCGGTGATTATGTTCTGCTTGATAAGGCCATGTATCGGCTCAGGTCCGTAACCAGTGAGCCCGCCGCCGGGCGTAAACGTGCCGGTCGGCTGCCCTTCCACAAAGGAAGGCGACGTCAAATCGGCCCGCGAAGTGGTCACAAAACCGGTGCGGCTATAAGACGTTCGGAAAGTGTTGATGACAGAGGACGAAAAGATGTGGGTCTCGGACAAGGTTATGAACTGCGACAAACTCGACAGCGTATCGTGGACCGTAGGGAAATTGACAGGG
>JBPYDQ010000564.1:0-3871 GCA_051986135.1 Terriglobales bacterium
CTCTGCACTTTGATGGGGGCTTTTCCTGGAGCAGCGCCTCCATTGATCGGTTGGGCGGCAGCATCAGGAAGATTGGACTTAGCGGCGTGGGTGCTCTACGGCATAGTCTTTCTCTGGCAATTCCCGCATTTTATGGCTATTGCATGGATGTACCGTGAAGACTATCAACAGGCCGGGTACTTGGTTCTTCCTAAGGGCGAGAGTAGGACTTCTCTTATGGCTTGGCAGACAATGCTGTCCTCAACCGGTCTGCTTGTTCTGAGCTCTGCTCCAATGTTGCTGGCGAAGAATGGTTTGTTCTACACGGCGGGAGCATTGTTCTTCAGCATCTGCTTTTTGTATTACGGAGTACAACTCGCTCTTCGAAAAACCAATGTTGCGGCTCGCCGCCTGCTTCTTGCATCTATCATCTACCTGCCCATGGTGCTTCTCTGGATGGTGTTGGGCAGGATGTGACATGGATCCACCCATGTTCTCGAGAAACAATTGGAAATCGTTGCGGGGAACGGCGTTTACACGGCGCAATCCGTGCAATTCTTCCCCTACACTGCCTCCCAACGTTCTCGCGTGATGATCGGAAGAAGCAGAACTTCGGGAGTGCTTGATGTGAGCAGTATTCTGTCGTCGTTGCCTGCGAATTTATATTGCTCACATATGGGTTTGGCAAGGTCAGCTCTGCATGCGAAAGCCTGCTTTATCTCAACTGAGGTTAGCCCCCAGCTGCTCGTAATTGTTCGCGCGGAGCAGACTCACTGATAAACGCTGGGCGACTACTCGCGAGTAATCGTACGGCCCACTTCTCCGACATGCCGACAAATCATCCAAGTCATTTAGGCCACCGACTGGTAGATCTCCAGAAGCCCATAGCTCATCGCCTGTGATCATTGAGATGTAGCGCATTATAAAATTCAATGGTCGTATTTGGAGCTGGCCGCTTAGCGGCTCGCCTCAGTCGCATTCAGGACGATGTTCAGCGGCAAAAGCTGGGCCGGCTTTCACGTACGCATTCACCAGAAAGCGCTGTCCATCACCGTTAACGTCGTATGTGAAGATGTCAGTTGACGAAACCAGCGCGCCCCGTGCATCTGGAACAACGTGCTCGGCGTGCCGATTGAGAGGTCCCCGCCTCGCTGACCGGTACGCTCATCATTTGCTTGCTCGGGCTGACATACATAGAAGATCTCTTTGCCATCGTGGCGCCAGCGCGGATCGGTTCCCCCACCGCGCGATACCTGCAACTTGCCACCGGTCGTAGGAAATGGCGTAAGATAAACCTCCCAATCTCCCGATTCGTCGGATGCATAGGTCAACGACTTGCAATCGGCCGAGACTTGGCCCCCGTATTGTGACGGTAACGTCTCGGCAACCTGCTCAGCGCAGCTGCTGGAGTGTGAGTTTGAGATGGTGCCTTGTTAGCCGACCGCCACGGCATTTCCTATCGAGTTCCGGTCTCCGACAAGTCGCCAACGTTGTAGGCAGCGGCTGGTCGTGTGTTAGGCTGCTAGCTGCTGCCAAGGCGTGGGAACGCCGTAGGGCTCGCACCTACAGTTAGCCCTGACTAAATAAAGAAAGGATGGCAGTTGCCACCCATGCCCTGGCATCCCGATTATGAGGAGTTCCGGCAACGTCTTGCTGGCATGAGCGATGCGGAACTCATCGATGCCTTCAATCGAGAGGTGCGGAATCCCGGGTGGCCAAGCGCTCGGGGAGGTCTTCGTTGTTGTCTTGAAATGGAAATCCCAACTTAAGTCAACATTGGCTGAAAGTCAGTTTCTTGGTGATCTTCTCTACAGGACATCCGTTGCGGCTGCAGACAGGTCCTGGCCAGTCGGAGGGGCGAACTCCCGGTCCTCGCGACTGTAGCTTTACCATCGCCGTTAGCAATCATCTTCCCGAGGAGGCGCAATGTGTAAGACGGTTCGATCGTTTGCTGTTGTTTCGTTCCTGCTGCTCGCTGTTTTCGAGCTACATGCTGCCACTCTGGCCGGAGTCACGTTGCCCGATACCGCGCAGGTTGGGAGCACAAATCTGGTGCTTAATGGCATAGGATTGCGCAGCGAGTTCATGGTGAAAGTCTATGTTGCGGGCCTCTACCTGCAGCAGAAGTCGTCAGATGCGAACGCCATCATCAAGGCCGAAGCGCCGAAGCGGATTGTGATGCAGTTTCTTCATAGCGCCAGCAAGAGCCAGATGACGAACGCTTTCACCGAGTCGTTCAACGACAATACGCCGGATGCGATGAAGACGATGAAGCCCGACATTGACCGATTTCTCGGCGCGCTCGACGCCGCCAAAGTGGGCGATCAGATGTCCTTCACCTACGTTCCGGGTACGGGCACAACCTTCGCCATCAATGGCCAGGACAAGCTGACCATTGCCGGCCCTGCGTTCGGGCAGGTGATTTTTTCCGTGTGGTTCGGGCCAAAGCCGCCCACCGCACAGGTGAAGAAGGGAATGCTCGGAAAGTAGATGAGCTTGAGATTCAACGGCCCGCGAACGAAGGGAACCGCGCTGCCGCTGCAACGTATCTTTAATTGCCGCGAGGGTGGTCTGTTACCTCGGAGCTGATTCAATGAAGACCTTAAAAGCTTCTCTGGCGAGCGCAATTGGAACTGGAGCATGGCTGCTGGGGCTGACGCCCAAAATGTGGCCCGCCCATCCACAATGGGCCGTTTCTTCCTGACGATCGGCGCAACCGTAGTGCTGATGTACCATCTGGCCCGATCCGCAAGAATAACGATTCTAAGATTTAATAATTTTTTTTTCTGTTGCTGCCGGACATGCTCCCAAAAAGGCCTGCTCTTGTCGTTCATCAAAATGGAACGACGCCTGTAGTTCTCATTGGGTCTCCTTTTAGGGAATTTAAGTTAAAATGCTTGCCAGTTTTCGGCCAGTATGTCGCGCTCGCCTCGGTACTCGCAATCATGGCCGCGCGGGGTTTGTGCTGATAAGATGCCAGCATGAAATACACCATTTGGAGTTGCGCCACCGTCGCGGTGCTTATCCTGCTTGCGTCTTCCTCCGTTTGGTGTCAGAAGACCCCGCCTGAGAAGAAGGTCGCCGGAACCGAATCGATAGGCGATGCAGTTCAGGCCGAGGATAAAACCGCCGCTTCCCACCAACGACGAGAGAATCGAGAAGCAACGGCGCAGCCTGTCGCGGGTACTAGGCACATTCACATTCTCTACATGCACGGTATCAATCAAGTCGGAGCCGGTGACTCGCTACTCCTGCGCAAGGCCATCTGCAAGTATCTTGGCGAATGTAGCGTGACTAGCTTAGGCCGAATGTATGCCGACGGTCCTTTTGCAGTGGATTCCGTACCGCCGACACTGGCCTATATGGGAGATCGTATATGGAAGTCGCAGGAGGAATGGAGTGCATCCGCACCCTTTGTGGACCGATATGAGATAACAGGGAAGGGCCATACTCCCATCCTGCTGGACGAATTCAACTGGTGGCCGCTTGTATATCCCCTGAAGTGCAAGTGGCTCATAACCCGTGACTCTCGAATGACGGGACCGTCCAAGCCGCAGTTAGATATCTGCGCCACACCTACCACACCGGACGCCGCGCACCCGAAGCGGTACTTGAGTTACCAATGGATCCAGAGTTCGGAAGCTTCTGACCTCAACCACATCTCGCGTCACGCGGCGACACTCAACCGTTCCCTGAAGAACGGCCTTATGGATTGGGGCTTTGCAGATGCGGTTTTGGCTCTGGGCCCCATGGAGGAAGTTCTGACTGCCGGCATCCGCGAATTGCTAATAAAGTCGCTGCAATCCTACGCCAAGAATTTGCAGACATCAGAAGGGGAAGCTGTTGACGCAGAAGTGTTCTTCGTCACTCACAGTTTAGGCAGCTACCTTGC
>JBPYDQ010000565.1:0-7910 GCA_051986135.1 Terriglobales bacterium
CTCCTTAATAATCAAACAGTTTGGCCGGTTATTTTCGGCTTAACTGGTCCAATCTGTGCACGCGCCCTTAAATCCCTCCATCTGTTTGAGTTACGCCCGCGCGGGCATCATGATTGGCCAGTTAAGCTCGTCATCCGCTCGGAAACCGCCAGGATTACGCGCCCGCTGATGCGAGCCCGTAAGATGGTCTTGCATGAGCCGCATCCTGATCCTTGGCGCGACCGGAATGGTGGGCCGCCACCTTGCCTCCCAACTGGCCGCCACCCGCACCAAGGTCCGCGCGCTCGTGCGCAACCCGGATGAGGCCGGGCTGCCGCCACAGATTGAAGTTGTGCAGGGGGATCTCAGAATTCCCGAAACCCTTGACCAACCGTTGGACGATGTGGACGCAGTGTTTCTGGTGTGGACTGCCCCTCCGGAATTTGTCGCTTCCGCTATACAACGGATCGCGAACAAGGCGCAGCGAATCGTCTTCCTTTCAGCTCCTTTCAAAACGGCACACCCTTTTTTCCAACAACCAAACCCCGCGCGGAATCTGGCCGAGAAGGTCGAGCGCCTGATCGAAAACTCAGGCCTGCAATGGACGTTTCTTCGGCCGGGAATGTTTGCCGCGAACGCGTTGCGTTGGTGGGCGCCGCAGATTCGGGCGGGCAACGTCGTGCGCTGGCCTTACCTGGCGGCTGCTACGGCCCCGATTGACGAGCGTGACATCGCCGCAGTCGCGCTCCGTGCGCTGTGCGAGCACGGGCACGCGGAAGCGGAATATGTTTTGACCGGGCCTCAATCTCTGACGCAATTCGAGCAGGTGTCCACAATCGGCTGTGTGATTCGCCGGCCGTTGTGCATCCAGGAGATGTCCCCCGACGAGGCGAGGCGCGAGTGGCTCCAAACGTGGCCGGCTTCCGTCGTAAGCATGTTGCTTGACGCCTGGAGCGCCGCGATCGGCCAACCCGCATTCGTTACATCTACATTTGAGGAGATCACAGGATCACCGCCACGAACATTCTTTGCCTGGGCAACCGATCACGCAATGGAGTTTCAAAGGTGATGCCAGACTCGCTATTACAAAAAGGCTTCCAATTGTTCGCGTCCCTGCTCCCCCCACAGCTTCTTCTTGCACCGTAGCCCCTCGTTCAGAGCTACCGCTTGCAACTGGTTCATGATTCGGGTGCGCGCTTGCACCATGCGGTGCCGGTGCCACAGCAGTTGTCGCGTATCTCGGTTCTCCCAGCTCGACACCCAGATCTTCGGGAAATCATCCTTGAGCAGCAGGTTCAGAATGTGCTGTGCATCCTGGGCGATCCGTCTTGGCTTTGCGTTCTCGCTTCGCTCGGATCACAGTTGCATCCCCCACCCACAGCTCGATGTTCCGTTCCCCTAAGAGTCGCTCGAACCAGCGCGCATGCCCACTAGCTTCGATGCCCACGCGCACCTTCTTTCCCTGGGTCGCAAGGTCGCGATAAAACTTTTCCGCTCCCTCGCCGTGTTCCAAGCGTTGCTCTCCGCAATCTCCGGTTTCGGTATCCACAAACGCAATTTGTTGGAAGCCCGGGTGATAATCAGCTCCTATTATGATCATTGTCCGGCTCCTTTCTACCCGAGCCTTTTTGGTTGGTCAGCGCCACCAAGTTTACTCGAGTGTGCGGGGAGGCGGGTTGTTATGGAATCAATAGCATTCATAGTCTTGCCCCGTTTTTCACTAGCTACAATTGGGGTCGGAGGAACATTGTGCCCAACAAACGGATTGCTGCTGGTGGCAACACAGTGGTTCCCGCACTGCTTGTTTTGGAACACCTCGGATTTAATGTCACAGTGCGCGACAGCTCAGCGGAACAAACGGTAGCAGCCGTCCGTGGCGGCGAGGAGTACAAAGCCGATGATCCCGTTGCAGTGCTCGGGCTTATTAAACTCATTGAGGTGAGACAGTGGCACTGGAACGCAACCGATCAGGAAATTGAGGCGACTCTCCAGAAGTACCACATCGATGGCTAACTAACGCCTTGAGCGTAAACCGTTCGTGTCGGGGCGTATGCGAACCAGCGCTCGATCCTCGTCATGGATGGGAAGGACCACCAACGAAAAGCCAAGACTCCCAACCGGACTTGTTATGTTGTTTTCAAAATTATGTGGCCCCGGACTGGTAAAGCCCTGGTGTGGTTGCTGACCGAACCAGCCCGACGCCACATAAGAGGGTCCTAGAGTGAGCGCAAGAACCGCATCAAGTGGGGGTCCTCACGCCAGCTTTTGGCGGTTTCCGATACTCCAGCGACCTCGCACATTGCCAACGCCTTAGCCTTCATCTCAAGATCGGTTTCTGTGTAAATATTTGTGGTGTCCAGGGAGACATGACCAAGCCAAGAGCGAATGGTGTTGATATCTACGCCGGCACGGAGGAGGTGATTGGCTGTGGTATGGCGGATAGTGTGTGGGCTGACTCGCTTGTTGGCCACGGACGGCATCTTCTCGCAGGCCTTTTTCGCATAGCGTTCCACCATGGCATGGACACCGAAACGTGTTATGGGATCACGACAACGATTCAAGAAGACTCGATCCCCAGGTGAACGATGGGCAATCAGAGGAGTCAGTGTTTCCACGGTTGTCCGCCACAGAGGACACTGACGCTCTTTATTGCCCTTGCCAACAATCCGCACGAATAAATCAACGGAGCGTAAGTCACGAATAATCAACTGGGCAGCTTCGTCAGCACGGACTCCCGCGTTGTAGAGAAAGAGCAGAAGAGCATAGTCGCGCTCTCCTTGCGAGGTTTGGCGATCGGGTGCGGCCAGAAGGGCATCCATCTCCGTCTTGGTCAGGAAGGGAATGACTACTTTAGTCGTCTTCTTAAATGGGATGGCCCGGATCTGGCCGCACCAGACAATATGCTCGGGACTATGCTCCGCCACAAAACGTGCTAAGGCATGGAGGCCAGCCAATCTTTGGTTACGGGTGGCAATGGAACACTGCCGAGATTCTTCCAAATGGGTCAGAAACAAGCGCACCATCTCTGCGGAGAGATCGGTGGGTGTGAGTTGATCTAGGGGCTCGTTGAGTTTGGCTGCGACAAAGGGGAAAAGAAGCACAAGGGTATCGCGATAACTACGCTGTGTGTTGCGTGCCAGATTCCGTTCCCCGACTAAGTGTTCCAGCAGGAAGCGCCGTACCCAGACTCCTAAAGATGTAGCTTCACTCATGGGCTCCTTCCCAAGCGTAGCGTTCAAATCGCTGGCTGGCTTCCCGGAGCAGTTCCGGGGTCATCGTGAGATAACGTTGGGTCGCTGCGACATCCACGTGCCCCAGATAAGTGGCCAGTTGTGGCAACAGGCGCTGCACATCGGCTCCTTGGCGATACCAGGAGATCAGGCGATGAACCGCGAAGGAATGGCGTAGATCATGAAGCCGTGGCTGGAACCGCCCTCCATCATGCCGCTCCACTTTGGCATGGCGACGCAGTCGGCCGAAGATTAAGTCTGGGGCCCAAGGTCTGAGCGCGCTTCCGGTACGGGCGACGAAGAATGGCTGATCCGGCTGAGCCGGATAGTCATTCTTGCGTTGGTTAGCATAGTGGGTGAGCACATTGACCAGATCCGGCCCAATGGGCACGAGCCTGCTCTTGAAGAACTTGGTTTCCCGAATCTGGATCAAGGCCGCGGAGAGACTTACATCCTTCAAGGTGAGGGCGAGTGCCTCACTGATGCGTAGCCCCGCTCCATATAGCAAGAGGATCAAGACGCGGAAAGTGTAGGCCCGAACTTTGCAGCAAGGGTGCCCGCATAAGGACGTGGCTTCCAGTAGGCGCTGCAGCTCCTCGCGCGAGTAGATGTAGGGAACAAAGGCCGGCGGCCGTTTGGGCACAATCCTCGGAAGGGGAGAGGCTGCGCAATAGCCGCGCGCGATTGCGAAACGATAAAAACCGACCAGCACCTCGTGTTTCCGGTGCCAGAAACGAGTCACCGGTCCTGCACCCGCTATAAAGGCAAGTAGCCGGGCGGCTTGAACGTCGGCCATGGCGATATCTCCCATTGCCCGGCAAAACGACTTTAGGATGCCTTGTTCCGTGCGGAAACGCATGCCCATAGACTGTTTGTGAGTAACATACTGAGCCGTCAGCTCGCATAGTTTCATAGCAAGCCTCCGAGATCGAAGTTGCCCACTTCGCGCAGACCGGCCAAATCCACCTTGGCATAGGTACGAGTCGCGGATGCACTGCGGTGGCCAAGGTGATCGCCCACTTCCTTGAGCGAGAACCTCTCGGCCACAAGATGTCCCGCACAGGCGTGGCGAAGAGAATGAGGGCCATGGTGTCGGCTCTCGATTCCCAGTGCACCCAAACGACTGGATACCGCGTGGTACAGCGCGCCCGGCGAAAGGGGACGAAAGGGTGCGTGCAAGGTGAGGAAGATCTCTCGATAAGAACAACGGGGCCTGACTTTTTGCAGGTAGCAAATTATGGCTTGGCCAACGCTCCGCAGAAGGGGGTACTCCTGAACCTGACGCTGTTTGGGACGCAGTATGGCGATGATCTCGCGTTCCCAGTTCACCTGTTCCAGTCGCAGACGAGCCACCTCGGTGCTACGAAACCCATACACGGCGACCAACATCAAGATCGCCTGATCACGGATGTCTCGAGGCCGCTCACTCCGGGTGCTGGCGATGAGTCGCTGCACGTCCACCCAGGCAGGTCCCACCGGGAGCGCTTCCTGTGTGAACAGACGCGGCCCATTAATTCCAACGGATATACCGCGCACACACCAGCTCCGCATTTCCGCGTGTCGAAAGAATGCACGTAAAGCTCTTGCACTGGTCGCCATGGAAATCCGCCCCCAATGGTGCTCTCCCTTTGCACTCAAAAACGCATCCAGGTCTCTGATCGACACCTCCGCAAAAGGGCGATTCTGACTGCTGAGCCAAGCAAGGAACTTTTGCACGTGCCAGCATCGATTGCGGATCGTTACCTCGGACAAACCGCGATCCTTGCGCATGTAGTGGACAAAGTCCTGGATTAAGCTGGCAAATGGACATGGCCCAGGTTCCGGTTCTTGCCATCGGCCTAAGAAGCAGAGCCAGTCTCTGCCCACCTGCAAGAACAACTCCCTAGACCACCCTGCACCGTGACTGCGACCTCTGCGCTGTTGATGACGAACCCACTTGTCGGCAGCTATTTCAAGATCGTGCCTGGCAATCGCTTGGCCGCTGGTCACGCTGATGAGTTTGGCGATCACCAGAAGTTCTCTAGCGATTCGTAACAGTGTGCCGTGGGCTGCGCCTTCATGGGCTCGATGGACCAGAAACCGCTGACGCTCGTTAGCGGCAGGACCGTCACGGTGACGCGCTAAGGCAGTTGGATACTGGAACAACGATTCAAACATGTCAGATCTCCTTGGGAGTCGAGATCCGACAAGTATGGAACCTTAGTTATGTAGTGCTTATTGACACACTTCTGTTGAAAACTCGGGATTTAGAGGCTGAAGACCACATAAATTTGAAAACAACATAACAGGTCTTATGTGCTCGAGCACATAAGACCTGAGAAATTCGGCCGTCCGGCAGATGGGGGCTTCGGAAAACGTGGCCATGGCGGAATTGTGAACCCGCCTCGCAACCGAAAGGACTAGCGTGGTAACCCTCTGCCTACAGCAGGCGCATCCGACTTCTATCCCAACTAAAATCCCTGTGTCCCATGTCGGGTTGTTACGATTGACGAAAGAGAAGAAGCCAATGAGCCGCGCAGAGGAACCCACCAAGAACGACAGCGCGCAAGTACGTGCGCTAGTAAACCGTCAAGTGCAAGCGTGGGAGATGCGGGATTTTGCCATCGCTGCCGACGATTGGCTACCGAACGGAGAATTGTTTTCTCCCGGAGGTCACGTGGTCAAGAATGACATGCAGAGCGCGATCCTTGACTACTTCAAAAATTTCACTGATCTGAAGGTCACCGTTAACGAGGTGTTTCTCTCCGAGGACGGAACCAGGCTGGTTATCCAGTGGGATTGGACCGTCACACGCAAGAGAGACCGCAAGAGAGTGACAACCCATGACGCTATCGTTGTGCATTTGGTTGGAGGAAAAATCGCCACCTGGAACGAATACTTCGGGTGACTGATCTCAGGGCTTTCAGTCGATGAACTCCCGCAGGCCTTCCTACTTATCACTCATTGGCTGTTGTTGGCGCGCGGTTTGGCGTTGGGCCGACAATCGGCGACAATAAATTTATGTCGCACGACTGGCACAATAGCTTCAAATCAGCAGTGCAAAGGGCTCGAAACATTACGCACAAGCTCATCGAACAAGGCTCATCACCACACGAAGAGTTTCAGGATGACTGGCCCAGCACAGTAGGCACTGTGCAATCGGTCGACTCGGAGGCTAGACCCGGAGATCGGACAGGTACGCTTTTTGTGGGCGAGTTGAGCTATTCCTACAGCGTTAACGGTGAATACTACGCTGGCTTCTATCGGCTAGCTGCCGGAACGCAGACAGAAGCAGATGCCATGCTTCAAGGATGGAAAGGGTCGCCGTACTACCGTTCGCTATTGCCCTCAGAATCATGCTCTGTCCGTAATGCTGCCGTACGAACCTTTGCCCAGTATCTAGGCGCCTCAATTTCCAGGGCGACGATATCGTCAGGTAGGCGGTTGATGTTACATCCCGATTGGTCGGGAGGTTGCTGAGAGTTGGGATTTGTCGGACCACTACACAAATCTAAAGTTCTTTGATCTCAGCAAAACAGAGTGCGCAGAACGGCGAATGCTCGGCCAGCACGGGGACAATTCAGGCAAGTGGACACCGAAACAGCTTGAGATTATTCGACAGGAGCGGTTGGAAGAAAAATAACGCTCACAGAATGTTAGGCCTGATTGGCGAGGTAAGCGTCTCACAAACCGCTGCCTTGGGCGCTGCGCGATGTGCGGTATCGGCGGATTGGTTCGGCTGTATACTGCATTGGGATGATCAGATGGATCGGCGCGCTTTGTCTCCTGTTGCTTGGTTCAGGGTTGGCTGCCCAAACCGCTATGTCTGGAAACGAAGAGGTAGCAGTACGAAAAGTGATCACGGATTTCGCCGACGCATGGAATCGTCACGACGCGAAAGCTATGGCCGAGTTGCATACGGACGACGTAAATTTCATCAATATCTTCGGGCAATGGTGGAAGGGGCGACGTGTAGTCGAGGAAGGATTGCGTCGCGGGCACGCCACAGCATTTTCCAGAAGCAGGATGTTGGTGAATACTGAGATGGTCAAGTTTCTGGCGCCCAACGTCGCGCTGGTGCACGGCACGATGGAATTGCAGGATGCGCCGCCGGAGACCTTGGGGCGTTGCCATTCCAGTCGCGTACTTGTCAAGGAAAACGGCAGGTGGCTCATCAGCAGCTTCCAAAACACACTCATCCGCACAGGAGACCCAGCGGCACCGAAGAAATAAGCATGTTGGTCTCAGCCTAGTAGACGATAACAGATGTAACATCCCCTTTACCCTGATCAAGGGATTTGAATGAATCTTTCCAGATCGCTGTTTCCAGTCGGTGCGGTGCTGGTCATTGGCGGCGTGGCAATGGCAGCGGAGCTGGACAGACACAGCTTTTACAATACGCAAAAATTGTAAAGATGAGGAATTTGGCAGCGTTCACCGCGATCGTCGCGTTGGGCAATCTTGGTGTTACGATCTGGCATCTCCGTCTGGCCAGCGAACTCGATCCTGCATTGTCGTTCGCGCAGGCAGCGCGCATCGGCGCCCTGACGGTTGTCCTTACCCTGGGCGGTGTCATCTTACTTTGGGCGCAGCGCAGGCTGGCCGGATCGCTCGTGCTGGTGATAGTGTTCGCGATCGGGTTCGTGATCGGAAGCCTCGAGCATTTTTTTATTCCCGGTCCCAATAACGTCTTCGATGCTGGCGTCGGCGGCGTGGCGTTTC
>JBPYDQ010000566.1:0-11008 GCA_051986135.1 Terriglobales bacterium
CCAACAGCTTGCTGGGCATCTTCTGGGGTTTTGTTTTGTTCAACGAGTTGCGAAATGCGGGATGGAGTCGCTGGCTTGGGGTGCTGGGTGGGGCTTTGGGAATGTTTGGTGGGGCGGCATTGCTGGCCCTAGCGTCCTCCACTCAAGCTGCATCGCGCCAGGCTATGCTCGGCATGATGGCCGCCTTGGGGGCTGGTATTTTGTGGGGAACGATGTATATCCCCTACCGCAAAGCCTACCTCACCGGGATGAATCCGCTTTCCTTCATAACGTTTTTTACGTTCGGGGAATTGGGCACCATGACAGCTCTGGCTCTCAGTTCTAAGGGAGCGGTCCCCCTCTGGCAGGAAATCGTGAGTGCAAGGGCCGTCCTGTTCTGGCTGATGCTGGGCGGCTTCGTGTGGGTAATTGGAGACTTGTTCCAGCAATACGCCGCGAAGTACGTTGGAATCAGTCGGGGGGTTCCGCTTTCTAACACCAATCAGCTCTGGGGCCTGGTGTGGGGTATCCTCGTTTTTCACGAGCTACGAGGAGGAAGCCAGAGAGTCTATGCCCAGGTAATCGGAGGATCGATCTTGATGGCGCTGGGAGCAGTTGCTATCGCATTGTCCTCGGCCAGCGGCAACGAGCACTCCCGATGGCGCGCCGCCGCGGAACGCGAAGGCAAACGTTACGGCGTGGGGGACGCCTACGTGCGAGCGGGCATGGAAGGACGGGAGACTGAAGGACGCGGGAGCCGCAGGACGATCATAGACTGGCTGCTCGTCGCGAGTGTCACCGCCATTTTTGGAGCTCTGGCGACCATGGCGCGAATTCCTAGAACGGACATCAATCTCCTGTGGGCAGCTTTGGTTTCGGCTGCCATGCTGGTACTTCTGGTGGGCTGCGCGCTCGCCCTGTGGCGCACCACACGGTTCAGTTAGCTCCTCTACGAGCTATTTGCGAAAGCAAGTTATAGCTAACGAAGCGGGTGATGGTAGGCCGATTTACTCGTCCAAAAAGCTCGACCTGCCGCCAATCGATAGCTGTGGTCTCAGCAAGCGCCTCCGGAAAGTCAATTCACGAGGCACCCGTCACCCCGCAATGCGAACATGTTCGTGGCCGACTCCGGAGAGCCAGAAGCCCATTGTCCCCATTGCGCGTCCAGTCGAAAACTGGAGCATGCTCAGCCCCAATCTCCACCGGTGCGACGAAAAGGGAGCATCCATACGCACCGAGATATCCGAAATCGATTTTTACAGACTCATGTTCGGCTCGACTCGGATAAATGGTGGCAGTATGGCTGCGGTGCCTGCTTGATCGCGGCGAAACTTGCAAGCGCATCCAAGGCATGGCGCTATTATTTCGGTCCCGCTCCACCATCTATTCGAGCCCTTATGCACTTTGGAGAAGCCCGCTTTGAAGTCTCCTTCGGCTTCTCGTCGGAGCGGCAATTACGCCCGATTTCCGGTAACGGACAAATTTGCCTGAGTTCTGCCAAGGAAGGGCACTCCGCATCCTGTCGGTTTTTCTGTCAAGGTTGAATCCACAATCGCCTGGTGGGCGCAACCGTTCTGTTTCTTCGTAACCCGATATGGTCGCTACTCGTGTCGCAGCGCCTCGATCGGATCCAGGCGTGAGGCGCGCAAGGCCGGAACCATGCCGCTGACCAGCCCCACTGCGCCGAGAATGAGGGTGGACGCGATCAGTGTGCCTGGTGCGATGATCAAGCGGACGTCGCCGGCTTCCGCGTTCTTCGCAACCGCACTGTACAAGGTGAGCCTCCCTACGGAAAGCGCGACTATGTAGGCTAGTATTATCCCCAGCACTCCACCCATGAAGGTAATCGTCAGCGCTTCAGCCAGGAACTGCATCAGGATGTATCGCCGTTTCGCCCCCAAAGCCTTCTGCACTCCAATCTCTCGCGTACGCTGGGTCACCGAAACCAGCATGATATTCATCAAACCAACTCCACCGATGCCGAGCGTAAGCGTGCCGATGAAACCCATCAGGACTTTAAGTCCGAGTGTAATAATTTCGAACTGATGAACCTGAGTCATGAGGTTGTACACTCTCACCGCTTGGTGGTCCGCTTGATTGAACCTATGCGGAACCGCGAGGATGGTGCGCACGGTTTGTTCCAGGCTCTGGTACTCCGGCGTTTGGTAGGTGAACCAGATGGAATCCAGGTATCGTGTGTCCTTCAAATCGCTCATCGTGCTGAAGGGGAGGTAGACGACGCGGTTTATATCGTCATTCCCCTCCTGCATTTTGGCGCTTAAGACACCGATGACTTCGAAGCCTAGGCCGTCAACTCGAATATGCTCACCCAAGGCATTACGTCCGGAAAACAGTTTTTCTTTCGCTTCAGAACCGATCACCGCGACGCGGGCGCGTTGGAGCTGGTCTTGCATATTGTAGAAACGCCCTTGCCCCAGCTTGAGGGCGCGCACGGATATTACGTTGGGATTATTGCCGGTGACTGCAAAGGTGAAAACCCTGGTATCGTACTGAACACTTGCCTGCTTGCTGACTTCAGGGGTGATCTGGCTGATCTGGGGAAGATTGGTGCTCAGTGTCTCTACGTCATCCTGGGTAAAGCGGACGAGGACTCCTGCTTTCTGACCGCCAGCCTGCATGCCGGTGCGGTCCGGTACTACGATGACGAGCTTGGTGCCGAAATTGGCAAATATATTTGTGCAGGCTCGGCCAAAACCATTGCCATAAGCAAGCAGCATAACCACCGTGGCTATACCCCAGGCCATACCCAACATGGTGAGCGCAGTGCGGCGGCGGTTGTAACGCATGGCCGCGTAAGCTTCCTGGAGCAGAGCCCTGAACACCGCGTTACTCCTGACGGAGAGCTTCCACCGGCTGCAGCATGGCCGCTTTGCGCGCAGGGTAGAGGCCCGCGACCACTCCCGCCAGCGTCAGACTGCCAATAGCCAGCACCGCCGACATCGGCACCAATTTGGGTGGATCAAATCCGCCTTGCCCGGGCACAGTTCCCATCAAGGCCATCAAGAGCGCCGCCCCACCCATGCCTATCATCCCGCTGCCCAGCGTGAGCAGCAGCCCCTCCAGAAAAAAATGAAACAGAATGCTGCGATTGGTGGCGCCCAGAGCCTTTCGCAAGCCAATCTCGCGGGTGCGTTCGCTGACTGCGACAAGCATGATATTGATCACCCCAATGGCTCCCAAGGCCAGCGTAACCATTCCTACCGTTCCCAGAAACATATTCATCACGTCGAAAATGGTACCCACCATTTTTGATTCCTGGATAGAATCCCATTCATCAAAGGCATTTTGATCGCTGGCATCGAACCCGTGATTATGCGCGATGATCTTGTGCACATCAGCCTGCGCTAGGACGTGCGCAGCGGCCACGACCGGCTGATATTCAATAAAGGAAATCGAGTTCTGGTGATTCTCCCCCTTCAAGGGAAAGTACATGGCCATTACCCGGAACGGGATGTAGCCGCGCATGTTCAACCAATTGTTGTCGCCGCGGCCGAGGTGGGGCATGCTGCCGATGACTTCGAACCGGATGCCGTTCAGGAGGATAACTGCGCCCACCGCAGGCCGCCCCGGAAACAAGGTCTTGAGCAGTTCGTTACCCAGAACGATCACATTGCGTTTTTGCGCTTCGTCCATTCCGTTGATCCAACGCCCTTCCTTGAGCGGAAGGTAACTAATCTCATTCAGCTGAGGCTCCACTCCCAGGATTTCGACCCCGGCGCTGGCGAACTCGCTCACCTGGCGAAGGTCGGAGCGAGAAATCAAGGGACAGGCGTTGCGGACATGTGCTGCTCGTGTGCGGATATCCAAGTAATCCTGGTAGGTCAGCAAATAGGAACGAGCCGAGTTCATATTGCCTTGGACTGCCGGCGCACGCCCTGGAAAGAGAAACATGATGTCCCTGCCGAACTCGGCCAACTCGCGCCTATTGCCCGAGCGAAAGCCTTCGCCAACACCGACCAGCAACAGTAATGATCCCACGCCCCAGGCTATCCCAAACATGGTGAGAAAGGAGCGCAACTTGTGGGCCCAAAGGTTGCGTAAGATCTGGGCGAAGATGTCCGCCACCACCTGCACAATTTGTCATTCTATACGTTCGGCCACAGCCATGAGCAGACGCGCTGGTTCCGCGAATTAGCGCTTCGATGACCGGATCCGACTGTCAGACTCTTCGAAATCTCATCCTATTCCTCCAACGGTTGTCGAACGGCTCTTACTTCGTTTCGAGCAAGCGAGAAGGTTTTCGCATGAAGATTCAGGACTACATGCCGGAGCAGGTTACTCCGTTTGTTGTCCCCAAGCAGCGAACAAATGCTGGGTGTGAACGGCGACCGGGCAGCCGCATCCATACAGAACGGGAACTAACAGAAACGCCTCCGCTGCACCACAATATTCTGATCCCGCTCCCGAGCGAAGACCCTGCGCAGTGGCACTCGTGCCGGTCTTCAGCCAAGCCCATCCTCTGATGTTGGAGGAGGTTTCATACCCAACCTGAGCGACCCTGTCAGTCGGAATGTTCAGCTCAATATCGTTAACCTTTTCGCCACGCATCCGTCATTTGTGATAGCGAACTCTAACTTGGTACGAATCTGCCTTTCCTTCAACGCTGCGACGTATTTCACTGGCGATAGATGCGCAGTGTTTCCCAGGCAGGAGCTTGCGTCAGCAGCCAAGCTGCTCGAGCAGCTTGGATCTTCCATGCGAGGCGAATCTGGACTAATTCGCCGATTGGATGCTGTGTCGGGGCTGCTTTCTTTCAACGATTTTAGGATGGATCGGATACCCAAAAAGTGTAGACCGAGGCCGTCGTTAGCTCACAGCTGCCACCCTCGGGCACGGGCCAGCGCACCTTCTAGGTAGATAGTTTCCAGACCGCCAGCCCAATACTCGATGGCCGCGCGGTTAGGCTGGGTGGACTCGTTGGTAAGACCGGTTGAGCGAGGTTTATTGGGTGAAACTCAAGCCAACTTTCCCAAGTGCGATGCCAATGCTCGCCAGGCATGCCGCAATGTTTACCGGCTGACGCAAAGTCCGATCCTCATCAACTATCCGAACAATTGCCATTGTGCTTTCTCGCCCGCGATGCATAGACACCTTCAAGAGCTTGCACCCGCCGCCATGAAGCGAATCCGCCCATACACCTCTAGCAAGAATTCCAGTATCTCAAGATGCCGTTTTGCCTCCGCCAGATTCTCGCCCCAAGTGTACAGCCCGTGATTTAGCAGCAGGAAACCATGAATCTCGGGCTGCTGCCTCAGGGTGGCCTCAACCACGCCGGCTAATCTCGGCATGTCCTGATCGTTTTCAATTATGGGCAGCCACTCGCGGTGCGCATGCGAGGTCACGCCTTTGAGGCCTTTCAGCATCTCGTAACCTTCGATCCACAGGCCCTGCTGCTTGGCCTGAAGCCCAGAGACTATAGTGTTCCAGACAGAGTGGGTGTGCAACACAACGCCCGCATGACGGGTGTGAACTACCGCCAGGTGCAATGCGGTTTCGGCGGACGGTGTTCCTATTCCGTGTATCACCGCTCCGCGGGCATCGACACGCAAGAATTGCTCGGCCGTGAGATCAGCTTTATCCACCCCAGTGGGCGTGATTGTCAGAGTTAGTGGATCACGCCTCACGACAGCGCTGAAGTTTCCGCTGGTCCCCAACGCCCAGCCCCGGGCACCGCAACTCCTTCCGAGTTCCGCCAGAAGGGTTTCCACCCTCAAGAGCTCACGACCCGAGTTTTTGCCCCTTCTCCGGGACGACCCGCGCGAGGTACTCATTGCACAAACGAAGGACCTGCCCTCAAGACGTGTTCTGCACCTAACTGCGGCCGGTTGACCGGCACGGAAAGATTGTATCGTCCCGATTCGAAAGATGCTCAGTTGAAGAAATTGCCCTCGGTCGACTCGCTGTAATGCTGTGGAGAAGTGGGATGTTCCTCTTCAAATCGCGCGAATTTCTCAAACGAGATACGTTCCTGGGTTGAGCGCTTGAAGGGCCTAGAGAGTCCAACCAGCTTTCGGAAAGAATCTATAGGCCACACCATATCAATCAAGCCGTTGATGGTATTGCAGCGTCGGCAACGTGCCCCGCTGAACCTGTCAAGGGGCCAAAAGAGCACCGCATAGAACTCACGGCGGCTGGCTGCTCGCAAGTGAGGTTGTCGCGCTGGGGGCACGCAGGACGACAGCACAGGGGACTTCGCCGCCCAGTCAGGGTTTACGGGCTCGGTGCTAACATTGTGGCCGACCGGGAATCTCTCAATCTGCCGATCTGGCAACCACGAAAGCGCAGGAGGTGTTCCATGGCAAAGGAAGCCAGTACAAAAAGGAAGCCAATTGCAAGTGCGCTCCGCGAATCCGTTCAGCCAGCGGCCTCGCAGGCGGTCCAGGTGCGGTCCGCGCTTCGCACTTCGGTTGCAGGGATGTGCGAGGACTGCCGCGCCATGACCGCGTTTCAGGCTTGGCACTCCATCGACATGACGCCGTCCTTTAACTGGATGGTTGACTTCGGAGACTGGAACCTTCTTCCCGCGGGCAAGCGGGCCGTCATCGAACTGGTGACTGCGCAGATCATCGTGCCAGCCGGCGAATGGGTCCGCCTGAGGATGTACACGTCGCTCGGAATGGTACCCTCGAATCTCGACTTGTTCCTTACCTTTCAGGGCAACTCTGGTGGAAACACGATCTACGACGCCACTCATTCGATTCGCGCCTACACGGACAACCTCATTCAATTTGACATCAATCGCGACAACGCCACCACGAGCGGCTCCGCGCTGATTTGCATCTCCGGTTATGTTGTCGGTTAGTGTGCATGGGTCCGTCGTGCAAGGGGCGGATGTCCGCTGTCTTCCCGTTCAAGAGGCGGGTGGCATGGTCAACGCTCCTTCTGGAACCGGGAAATCCAAAAATTCGCCTGCTTCGCGAGCGCGCAGAACTTCTGAAGCTCAAAGAGGTTGAGGACGCCCTGCGCTCTGACCTCAGAGCAAAGGCAGCAATTCGAGTCGCCCGAGCCCGTTTATCATTTCAAATCGCCGTCGCGGCGCCTTGAGTGGAATGTGCATTATGTTCACGCATTGGGTTGCCACCGTTCCCCGGAGCACACCCGGTCGCATTCGTTAATGCTCGCGAACAGGCCGCACAATCCGGCTATTACGGCAGGACTGCGGGCAAAGGGATTCGAACTGTAAGCCGAAATTTTGATTGCGAACGGAACCTGAGTCAGAGGAGCAAAGGCTCAGGATCACAGACCGCTTCAAAGGCCTGAAAGGGGCGTTCTATCGGCACGACGCCGATGCGTTGGCAGCACTTTCTAACCGAGGCTGTCAGAGGGTTGAAAATATCTATTACACTGAGAAACATAGCTGCCGGATTAGTGTTTGTATTAAACGGGAATTGGCACTTCGGTTGAATGGCAATTCGACGCTCGACTCCGCCAGCCGCAGCAGGAAAGCCGTACTGGGCAAGCCGGCGGATGATCGAGCAAAAGGATGCATAATGCGCTTTCTCTCCACAATTACTCGCTTGGCGTTGTTCGTGCTCGTAATGTTGATGCTGGCGAATGCGTCGTTTGGGCAAGTAGCGATATCGATCACGTTTGGACCGCCTGCCCTGCCGATCTACACACAACCGCTCTGCCCTGGCGAAGGCTACATCTGGACACCGGGGTACTGGGCTTACGGGCCCTACGGCTATTACTGGGTACCGGGCACCTGGGTCTTGGCTCCGGAGGTCGGTTATCTTTGGACGCCGGCTTGGTGGGGATGGGACGGGAGCGGATTTATCTTCCACGAAGGCTATTGGGGACCGCGTGTCGGTTTCTATGGCGGGATTGTCTACGGATATGGTTATTTCGGCCACGGTTACGATGGCGGGCGTTGGGAGGGTAATCGCTTCTTCTACAATCGTTCGGTTAGCAACGTAAACGTGACCAATATTCGCAATGTTTACAACACCACGGTGATCAACAACACCACGGTGAACCGTGTCAGCTACAACGGAGGGAACGGTGGAATCAACGCCCGTCCGACGCGAGATGAAGAGATTGCTGAGCGTGAGCGACACCTTCCCGCTACGGCCGTGCAGGCTCAGCAGACCGAGGCGGCGCGGGCCAACCCCGAGTTACGGGCTTCGGTGAACCGTGGCAGACCGCCAGTCGCAGCAACGCCGCGGCCCGGAGCATTTCGCGACCGTGGAGTCGTGGCAGCAAGAGAAGCAGGCGGGCCGTATCGGGCCGAGGCGGAACGTAGCGGCAACACGTCGGTTCCCCGTGCTGAAAACAATGTCCCTCGCCCGCCGACAGCAGTCCATCCCAACGATCTTCCGCCCCATCTACGCCCCATTCCGCCAAGTACGGGAAGCCCTAAGCTGAGCAAAAAATACCAACAGCAGGAGACAAAGCTCTATGCCAAACAGGAGCAAGAGCATCAGAGGCTCCAGCAGAGGCAGGAACAGGAGCACGAGCAGCTAGCCAGAAAGAATGCAAGTGAAACCAAAGTGCGAGAGGTAGAGCAGCGGCACCATCAACAGACACAGCAAATGGAGCAAAAACACGCACAGCAGTGGGAGCGGTTGCAGTCTAAACAGCCATCAGGGAACGGGAATCAGTCCTCCGTTCGGTAATTTTCGTAATTTGATTGACCCGGGCAAAGGAGCGGTACAGGTCGACGATTGGTGGAACGGCATTGTGGGGAATTCAGGAGACCGAAGCTGCATAACTGACAAGGCCCTTAATTCCTGTTCCATTCTCTAAACTTGTCTGCATACATGAAGTCCAGTGCCCGTTCAGCGACTTTAGGGGGTATTTCACGCACAAACGTATTGTCGCCCACGCTCAAACCGATTTCCTCGCCGCTGGGCTCATGAAACACTAGCCGCATCGTCTGGACTTCAAACGCGATTGCGATGAGACGAAAATCACCAGCCGGGCTTTCCTCTATGTATGACAGCAGTCGCTGGGTCAAGTCCTCGAGTTCCGATGTGCGTCGTCGCCCCGCCAACGCATGCACATCTCGGGCAGGTTTTTCCCAGTGCCACCACGGAGGCTAAAATTTGAGCGACGTCGCCGTGGAGATCAGGGACAATCGTGGCCGGGATCGGAAATCCACCGTAGAGGGGCGTTCGGGTGAAGAACCAAATTCTTCCTTGAAAACCTCGGGTATGCTTTTCGCGGCAGCAAGCTACCCAACTCAGTGCTGGTGTCGAGAATTGAGGTCGCGTGACAGCATCAGTTTGAACGTCAATTTGTCGGACCCGGCGGTCAAACCAAAGCCGACGCCAGCCTCGACATTCAGGAGCTTGCTGTTGTGATCCATAACAGCCCAGATCTGGTGAAACTGCTCGTTTAAGGGAAGGAACTGCCGCAGCGGGCCGAAATCGGCATACTCCTCAGCGGCAATGACCCAGTTATTATTCACGTTATATGCAACTCGACCTGCGGGAACGAATTCCAGATTGCCTAGCCCGCCGCTGTAGTCGGTATCCACAATCGGATTGTAAATTAGGTCTACTCGATGCAAGTGTAACCCCACGATGCCCCTGATTTCGGAGGTAGCACGCCTGGGCTCCCAATAAAGAGCATTGACGCTGAATTCGAAGTTGACACCGTAGAAAAACGTGTGTTCCTGGGCATGAGGCCGCACGAATAGTTCCCGAATTTTTAAGCCGTTGATCGTGCTGCCACGCCCCGTTGAGTAAAGGCTGTACACGGGGACATACAGTCCCTGCTCAAACCACGGCCTCACGCCATAGGCCCACTCGGCCGCGCCATTGATCGAGTCGTTGGGGATTATGCCGCCGGGAAAGGCCGGAGTTTTCCGCCCGATGGGAGTAAAGTTGGTGTGGATCATTACGTTGAATACGCCAGGCTCCGCGATCACGGCATCGTAGACCTGAATCTCGTCGGTCTGCCCAAACGTCGCTCCCGGCAATGCAATGAAACCCATCACTATCAGGAACAACCGCCCGCATATCAGTATTTTTTGCATCAGTTTCAATTTCATTCTTGGCTGATCTTGGACCGATCTTGGACGATTATCGCTGTACCGTCGGTGGGACAACCTTGTCCCGGCATATGCCCCACGATTTTCTCGTAAAATCCCGCGGCGAATCTCATTTATGACAATTATTGACGTGCAATGGGTTCTCGTTCTTGCCATCCGTCGAAGCCAGCGATCGTCACTTTGCCTTCGTCTAGGTAGGTGAGTAGCTCCTCGGAAATCGCCATGGCGCACTCACCCCGCCGGTTAGGTTCGGAGCACAGGTGGCGTCGCCGGGGTTCATCGCCAAAATGCGGTTTGACGATATCTAATGGG
The DNA here is from genome assembly GCA_051986135.1 of Terriglobales bacterium. GTDB lineage: Bacteria > Acidobacteriota > Terriglobia > Terriglobales > Acidobacteriaceae > Gp1-AA122. The sequence continues at coordinate 10,307 of JBPYDQ010000566.1, forward strand.
CAATGAGACTTCTCGGCTGACAAAATGTCGCTCTTGGAGTCAGTGAGCTCGGGCAGATACACTTCAACCCAATGCAAGGAAGCTGGCAATTGAAGCCTAAAAGGGCGAGAATCCAGGCCGACAGCGAGATTCACGATCATATCGGACGATTCGCGCGAGGGCAGGCAGCTATCGAAGAGGTAAGTTCGGACAGCAATCGCTCAACCATTTTCGTGGAGCTTACGCTCGATGAGTTGTTCGCGCTTGCCCGTCGACAAGGCGTACAGGAATCATAGAAGATTGCATCGGGGCGGTCGGATTCAGTTAATCGATCGCAGGCTACCCACCGGACTGTGCCCGATATCGATCTAATCAGCGGCTCTGTCAAGGCATCCACAATCCTAGCAGTTTACAGCAAACCTCAAGAGGTTAACTTACGCACATTTCTGCTAGCGATATCGCCTCTCTGTTAAGAACGCATTTGAGTCTCGTACAGTTTGATGACAGGCCTCAAGCCGTCGCCGCCTTTAGCGATAGAGCAGAAATTATTTTACCCAGAATCAGTACCGCAACTGCTATCGCCAATTGCACGTACGCTTGAACCCTGAAACCTTCGGCTGATTATCTGAGAAATCATGCAGAAGAAACCTGTTTGTCGTGCAATTCAATTGGGAGAGGCAGTGAACGATCGCTGGAATCTTACTGGCGCGTCACCGAACAGCA
>JBPYDQ010000567.1:0-26527 GCA_051986135.1 Terriglobales bacterium
TACCGCGCCCTGGAGCCGCGGCACGAATTGATGACGGTGGACACGATCTTTGACATGGCTTCGTTGACCAAGGTCCTGGCGACAACTCCCGCGGTAATGCAGCTGGTAGAGCAGGGAAAGGTCAAGCCCAACGATTCGGTTGAGAAGTATCTTCCTGAGTTTGCTCAGAACGGGAAGGAAGACGTCACCGTTCGCGAACTGCTAACACACTACTCGGGCCTTGCTCCCGACCTGGACCTGACGAATATGTGGGGCGGCAAGGCGACAGCCTACGCCATGGCCTTTGCGGAAAAGCCTGAGAGGCCTCCGGGCTCACGTTTCGTCTATAGCGACATTAATTTCATAACTCTGGGTGCACTGGTCGAGCGTGTCTCGGGAGAGAGCCTCGACCACTACGCGCAGGCCCACGTATTTGCGCCACTCGCAATGACCCACACCCGCTTTCTGCCGCCACCCTCATGGCGCTCGAAAATCGCACCCACGCAATACGACGATACCGGCCACATGCTGCGCGGAGAGGTACACGATCCGACAGCCCGCCGCATGGGCGGAGTCGCCGGACATGCCGGCGTGTTTTCCACGGCCGACGACCTGGCAAAGTTCGCGCAGGCATTGCTTTCGGGCAGGAAGATTCTTTCGCCCCTTACCATCAAGAAGATGGCCTCGCCGCAACAGCCGCCCAATGCCACTGCTATTCGAGGTTTCGGCTGGGATATTGACACGCCTTACTCCAGCAACCGCGGCGACCTGCTCCCCGTCGGTTCGTTCGGGCACACCGGCTTCACGGGAACGTCCCTGTGGATCGATCCTGTAACCGATACTTACATCATTCTTCTTACCAACGCCGTGCATCCGCGAGGTCATGGCAATGCCGTCTCGCTGCGTAGCCGAGTGGCAAGCGCCGTGGCAGCCGCCCTCCCCCTCACGGTGGCTGAAAAAGACAAGCTTCGATGGGAGAGCATCACCGGTTATAACGAAGCGATGGCCGGTGGGCGCCGATTGGCAGCCCGCAATGGCGTCGTGCTCAACGGCATCGACGTGCTCGAGCAGCACAATTTCGACGCGCTCAGTACTGTCCCCATTGATCCGGCGAGCGGCAAACGGAGAATCGGAATCGTTACCAATCAGACCGGCCTAGATGCTGAAGGCCGCCGCACGATTGATGTCCTCGCCCAGGTCGACGGTGTTTCGGTCACTGCGATTTTCAGTCCGGAACATGGTGTCACAGGAGCGCTGGACCTGACCGATATTGCCAACTCCAAAGACGCCGTGACCGGGATACCGGTCATCAACGTTTACGGAGCTACCGACGAGGCCCGTCGCCCGTCCCTCGAGGCGCTCCGGAAGCTGAACGCCGTCGTCTTCGATATTCAGGACGCCGGCGTCCGCTTCTACACCTACGAAACGACGATGGGGTATTTTCTGGAAGCTGCGGCCAAGGCCGGAGTACAGATCATCGTTCTGGATAGGCCCGTTCCCATCACCGGGTCATTCGTGCAAGGCCCTGTGTCTGATCCGGGCCGTGAAAACTTTGTGAATTATTCCCAGATTCCGGTGCGTCACGGCATGACCATGGGAGAGCTGGCCAAGATGTACAACACCGTGCGCAATATCAATGCCAAGCTGACTGTCATCCCCATGGAGGGCTGGATTCGAGGAGACTGGTACGATTCGACCGGTCTCACTTGGGTTAATCCCTCACCAAACTTGCGCAGCGTCACCGAGGCGGTGCTCTATCCAGGCGTAGGCTTGATCGAAGGCACGAATGTATCGGTTGGCCGGGGAACCGATACGCCTTTCGAACTGGTTGGCGCACCGTGGATTAAGGGACGCGAATTCGCCCGGTACCTGAATGCTCGTGAAATCGCCGGAGTGCGCTTTGTCCCGGTGACGTTCACCCCTACCTCCAGCAACTATGCAGCACAGAAATGCCAGGGCGTGAACATCCTGCTCGTCGAGCGCAATGTTCTGGATGCTCCCGAGATGGGGATCGAACTGGCGTCCGCTCTCCGTAAGCTCTACCCACACGAGTGGCAACTGGAAAGAATGATGGAGATTCTGGTGAACCAATCGGTGTACGACGCCATTGGCAAAGGCCAGGATCCTCGCAGAATCCTACAAGACTGGCAGGCACGCCTGCGGCAATTCGAGACCGTGCGGGAACAGTACTTGCTCTACAAATAGCTCTCGGTAGACAGCACCCGGCATATGGTCTCTATGACTCAAGCCCCGGGTTTGCCTGAGCTATCAGAAGGCAGACGGCGGGATGAACGGCTTGCTGAATCGGGTCTTCCAAGAACCATGGTTCCGATGCAGGGAAGTTCCGATAGAATAGCTGCGTTCACCCGGGGTGTGATTCATGTCGTCGAATGGGAGAAAATCGGTGGGGACGAACCCCCTTTACCGTTGCGCCGGCCCGAACTGTGGAGAGTTAAAGGCAGCCAGCGACCGCTGGTGGGTCATGTGGACCTCGATCGAACAGTACCGGGCGCCCGTCCTCTATCTTGCTCCTTGGAGCGAGGGACTGGCCCAAAGCGAAGGAGCGTTGCACGTTTGCGGAGAACTTTGCGCCCAGAAATTGCAGTCGCAATTCATGGGCAATGTGCTGAACAATACTCTGAATAAGATTGGCATAAAGCGGGGATAAATCGTTCAGCGGACAACCAGCCAGATCGCCAACCCCAAGCACGCCAGGAGAGTCAGAGTCCCGATGAGCAGCAGGAGCAAACCTTCGTCCGGCGTAAGAGTAGGCAAAAAATCCATGGCTATTGGATGCAGATCCCACGCCGGAAAACCTCCTCAGCCTCTCTGGCCAGTGTTCCCCCTGCAACTCGCTTGAAACCTCCCGGGGCCGACCTTGCATCCTACAAACCAGGCCCTCGGTCGATTCCATTCGGTGCGTTATCATAGGTTTGCGAGCGGGAGGATTCTGAATGCGTGCTCTGCTTGGCGTGCTCCTGATTTCCACTCTGGCCGCGGCCCAGGCTGGCTCGGCTGCTTCGGTCTCCTCTTCCTCTGACAAGGTTAAGGCGCCCGATACCCTGACAATTCCTGCAGGTTCCCAGATTCCGCTTGCACTCAAACAAGCGATCTCGACTAAGACAGCTCGGGAAGGTGATCCGGTCTATGCCTCGACTACATTTCCATTCGTAATCCAGGATCGCGTGCTCGTTCCTGCCGGCACTTATGTTCAGGGCCGGATTAGCAGCGTCAAGCGTGCCGGACGGGTGCACGGGCGCGCCGAGGTGCTGATGCATTTCACAAGTCTTATCTATCCGAACGGGTACACTGTGCTACTGCCCGGTACCGTGGAGAACGTTCCCGGCGCGGGGACCAATTCGGTGAAAGGACAGGAGGGCACCATTCAATCCGACAGTCAAACTGGGCAGAAGGTGGGTACGGCCGCAACTACCGCTGCAACCGGCGCCGCCATAGGTGGGCTTAACGATGGTTGGAAAGGCGCAGGCATTGGCGGCGGCATTGGCGCCGCAGCAGGCACTGCCATCGCGATGCTTACCCGGGGACACGATGTAACTTTAGATGTGGGAACCGGGATCAATATGGTGGTTCAGCGGCCCATCAAGGTGGACGCCACACGGTTTTCCGCTGGTCCGCAAGTACCTGCCATGGAATCGCATCATTACGCACAAAACTAGATCGCAACCCGATCCGAGAGCTCGTCATCGGCAGAGTGACAACCACGAAGGGTATGAAGTTAGGCTCCGCCGGGTCATCTTCCTGCTGACGGATCGCTAGAGTTAGCGCTATTCAGGTCCACAAACATGTGCCACTGCGGATCGGATCCAGGCGCGTAGCAATTACCATCCGCGCTATAGTTGGCCGGGCACCCTGCCGCCACCGAAGTTCTTCTCGGACTTTGCACAAACTGCCAGACACTGGCGAAATCTACTCCGCTTTTACCCGGAGCCGAAACTCGCTTTGGAAATGTGCATCCCGGCGAAGGTGGGCAAGCGTCGTTGCTGACCCAATACCAGATCTGCCGTCCGGCTGCATGGTTCTGAATGTCTTCCGCCGTAACGACTCGGCTGCCGGATCCTTCTTGGAAACGAATGGCTGAACAATACACGCCAGCGCCAAATCCGCCGGCAGCGACGGCGTCAATCCAGGCATACAGATAATCCTTCTGCTGGGGCAGCAATCGCCCGCCCTCTTCCTGATCGAGAAAGATAATTGTTCCTGGCCGGAATCCCTCTTTCCGAGCGGCGGCGGAAGCGGCCTCCGCATCGGATTTGCCCAGCTCTTTGGGATCTCCCGCGGCTTTTATCTGAGCGTCCGTTTTCCCATTAAAGAGAACAAGGAACCCGAATCCGGCATGCAGCAATCGATTCCGTTTCCCCGTCCACGAGGTTGTTTTCTCGCCAGGCGGAGCGTTGAGCCAGTAGCCGGAATAGGAAAAGGTGCGGCGCAGGACCTGAAGTTTCTCATCGCCGGGATAATCGTTGCGATCGAAACCGAGATAAGCAGCGGATTCTTCCACCTTGTGGCGGGGGCCCGAAGCGGTCAGCGCCGAGCTCGAAATCAATATCAGAATCAGCGGAATCCTCACCGCCTGATCATAGCGCGCGGCAGTGTCGGTCTGGAGGCCTCCTTCACTTCAGATTGAACAACGCATTCACGTGGGCCGCTACGGTGACGTTCTGTGGAGTGAACTCCTCGGTCGGAGCCGCTGGCTGCGCCTGGGCACGCATCATCGCCGCCGGCATCCGAGCGATCAGGGGCATGGGTCGCACCTGCTCGTAGGTGTCCACGGAGGCATAGGAAATCTCGCCAAGGACTCGGTTTCCCGCGCGCGCTACAGCATCGGCATTAAGTCGAACATGCCGATAGGCATCTTCCACTGCCTTGACTTTGGCCGCGTCTATATTTTCCAGCGTGTAGCTCATGCTCTGGTTCTCTCCGATACCGTTGTCCGCCAGCTGCTGAAGAATAGGCGCAATCTTCGAGAAGTCCTTCAGCTTCAAAGAGACATTTGTCGCCACCCGGTATGCGATCAGCTTCCGCTTGGGATTTTTCCAGTCATAAATCGGCTGCAGCGCATAGAACCCGATTTGGGCGATCTTGGGGTCCATTCCATTTGCCCGCAGAACTTGTCGGAATTGTTCAGCATCCCGCGACGCGTGTTCGTAGGCGGCCTTGGCCGTGTCCTCTTGCGCGGAAATATCGAATTGGAGCTGCGCGGTATCGGGCGGCGCGTCAAATTTTCCATCTGCGCTGACATAAACCGTGTTCGGTTGCGCCATAACCGACGGATGCTCCTGGGCGGCGCAAATCCCGGCAAGAAACAACATACTTATACCGACGAATAGGGCTTTCATTGGCGCTCCTTCGATGTGATGTCATTAGGAGAACGCCGCACTGAGACAAGATTGCGGCCCATGGACCACTCGGTTCCCCGGCAGGGAAATGCTAGTACCTGTCCAAGCCCGATGAAACGGCATTTTGCTCACAACTGTCATCTGCCGCAATCTGCGCTAAGCGTGTTCCGAGCGTGCGGCGCATAAGGAAATGACACAGATAGCGGTAAATCAGGGCAAACACCAACGCCAAAGTAGTTTCGATCGACGCCAGTATCGGCCACGAAGGCAGCATGTCCGTTAGTTCCACCACGATAATGGAGAACAGCAGGACGGCCGAGATGACCATCACGCCGTCCACGAATCGGGCCAGGCTGCGTTGACTGATCCGGGCCGGCCACCATGCAACATTGATGCCTGGGGTGCTATCCAGCACTCCTCGGGAAAAGTCAGGTCCAGTTGTGGGCTCAACCGAGGCTGCTGTCAACCGGATGGGCCGCAACGGCAGGCTTGACATTACGAGGCCATCTTCCCCATCGGCGTTACTCAGAACCGGACCTCTGGCAATTAAGTCCGTGGCGGCGGTTAGCAAGTCGGTCAGCATCCAGTCTTTCAGCAGTCGACGGGCACGCAGAGGGATGTCGGTGAAGCGCAAGCCGGCTTGGCCCGCGGCATTAGCCCAAGCAACCTGACCGATGAGCTCAAACCTCGCCCGCGGCCTGATCAACTCGAAGCGCAAATGTATCACTTGTTCGACATGAAGGCTGCCGACTGCCTGAATGGCCATGCCGCCTTCGTTCAGGTTGCGGATAATTCCGCCGTTTGTATGGTCAATACGAACGTAAGCCACAGTGCGAAGAAGGTGCCGATAGGCCCGTGCCGGGTGGATCGATCGTTGGTGCTCCAGCCCGCGCGGCGACACCAGTTGCATGGAGCGATGTTAGCCGCCTCAGGAATTGTGCCCAATAACCGGTGTGGTTCGCGCACCTGAGGAGGGGGCGCTGCACCTTTTTTTAAGCCTCATGCAGGCGTTTGAGGCGACGGGCTCGGTCCCAGGCGATCAGGTGGTTGATGTCGTAACTGTAAGGACCATAACTGCGAAAACTCTGCTCATCGAACAATCGCTTGATACCGCAACCCAGACAAACCTGGTAAGAGTGCTCCTGGGCGCGTATAGGCCAACTCATTTTCTGGTGCCAGCAGCCGCGCAGAACGGCCACAGCTGCACCGGCAAGCCCTGTAGCCAGGAGGCCGACTGGCCACAACCAACGTCGCTTGTTTTTTTCGCTCACCTGACCCGACCCGGGGATGTCTTCAGCATATGACGAAGCGGACGCCCAATCAAATCCCCAAAAAACATTACGGGAGGTAGCATAGCGTACGCCGCCAGACGATTACTGATGAACAGGTCTGGAAGGCCACATTACTGAACGATTTTCGAATATTGCGGTTAAGATCAAACCCTTGTAAGTTACAGGAAGCACGGCGTCGGTTGCTTGTTGGCCGGCAGACGGGATAGAGTCTGGCTTGGTCGCGGACATTTTTCATGACAACCAAATTAGAAGCGACTATTTTCGAGGAACTCGCCCGCCGGCTCGCTACTGGCACTATTCCTGCCACCCCGGAGGCAAAAGCCCCCGGTTACGACGCGCTACAGGTTCTGCAGGCGTTCTCGGCACTGGACGAGCAGAACCGTGCCCGGCGTACTGCCGCAGGCGCGGCAGTCTTGCCGAGGCGAAGCCCGGATGAATTTGTCCTGCATGAGGTTCTGCAGCTAGTTACAGAACTCGGGCTGGCGCTTACCGGAGCCGATGGGGTCGCGATTGCGGTCGTTCAGCAAGGCGAGATCATCTGCCGGGCGACTACCGGGACCATAGCGCCAGAAATCGGCGCGCGCCTCGACCCACTGAGTGGTTTGTCGGGAATGTGCTTCGTCAGCGGAGAAACGGTATGCTGCAACGATTCAGAACGGGATCCGCGCGTAAACGTCGCCGCCTCCAGAGATTTACATGCGCGCTCGATCGTTGCCGTACCGCTTCGGGGTCGGCGCAGCGTCGTCGGCCTGTTGGAAGCATTTTCGATTGCCCCCTTTGCTTTTAGCGAGAGCGACGTTCGCAGCCTTAACTCTCTCGCCGAATTCATTATGGCGGCGATGAAACCCGAGGAAGAAGAGAAGTTGGAGGCCTTCTCCCCGGCCCCTGTCCAGTTGGCGGCTGGCGCTCCGGTTCGGCAGTGTGCAGAGGCTCCTCCGCAGGCAGCTGCGGCAGAATCTCCGAAGCCCGCTGCGGAGCCCGCCAGTGAGCGTCTGGAAATCGAATTACCCGACCATAATTCGGCGGCGGCCGCCGAAATTTCACTTGCGCTTCTTGGCGACTATGAAAAAAACTCGGTCGCGCGACCAGTTGCCATGCTCGTCACTGCGCTGGTCCTGGTGGTGCTTGCCTCACTCACCGTTTTGCCGTGGAGGGTCGAGAGCGCACCGGATTCGGTTTCGGCAGCTGTCCATCCCGCTTCCCCTCAGCCGCGGTTGTCCGAGCCCATACCTCCTCCCCACACCATGCCCGTTCCCGTCGTAGCTGCCCTGCCGCAGCCGCGTGCGATTCGACCAGATGCACGCCAGAATGTGCTGCCGCTCCTCACCGGCGTGCGTCACTGGGCAGCGGGTGACTCGACTACGGTGGCGCTCGACCTCGAGGACCAGGTGCAATACGAAGTGCATCGCCTCAGTTCTCCCGAGCGTATCTACTTCGATTTGCACGATACTGTTCTTGCTCCTGGTCTTAACGGCACTTCCATTGAGGTCGCTAATGGCCTTTTGAGTCGCATTCGCATCGCCCAGCCGGCCGCAGGTGTTGCCCGGGTGGTGCTCGATACTCGTGACGAGCCGAACTTTTCTGTTGGACTGGAACCCAATCCTTATCGCTTAATTATCGAGATTCGCCGGGGTGCAGGTGAGCAACTGCCGAAGACCAATATCGACCTGATCCGGTCCTCCGGTTCCTCGCGCAACGCGAAGCTGACCTCCTCGCCTCCACCCCTGAGCAGAGAAGACCTCCTGTTGCGCTCGCGCGTGCCGCATCTAAAGATCGTGGTCGACGCTGGGCATGGCGGCTGGGATCTGGGGACTGTTGGCCGCCAGGGAGTCGTCGAAAAAGACCTCGTGCTCGATATTTCTCGGCGTCTAGGCAAGGTGCTGGAAAGCCGCCTGGCAAGTAAGATCCTCTATACGCGTTCCGAGGACGCGTTTGTGCCGCTCGAGGAACGCGCAGAAATTGCCAATGACGCGCAGGCGGATCTGTTCATCTCGATTCACGCTAACAACAGCGATTACCCCTCGGCGCGCGGTGTCGAGACTTACTACACCAACGTTTCCGCTCCTGCCAATTCATTGGAGGTCGAGAAGCGCGAAAATGCGACTGCGGTCCTAACAGTACCGAGTTTGGTTTTCTCCCAAGTTGGGCTCAAGGAGCGCACCGAGCAGTCCCGTTACCTTGCCGCCAGCGTGGAACGTGCACTTTACGGGACCCTGTCAACCAAGAATCCCGCTGTCCGCGATCGCGGTGTCAAGGAGGCTGGTTTCGTGGTATTGACCGGCACCACCATGCCTGCCATCCTGGCCGAGGTCTCCTTCGTTAGTAGCCCGGCCGACGAACGCCATCTGCAATCCACCACATATCGAGAGCAAATCGCCGAAGCGCTTTACAAGGGGATCGCGAACTACGCGGCCGCCTCCATTCATATGAAGCTGGCGAGCGTGCGTTAGCCATCTGCATAGCCGGCGTAAAGCGCCTGGCTCAAATTTCCCCGCGGCTTCCTGGTGGCAGGGCTTTCCAGGTCGTCAACAGTTCTAGAGCAACCCAAGACACATCTGCATCTTCTTTCGGTTCAGGAGGTTTTCCCGTCGGGGTGACATGCAGCAAAACGCGCCGCCGGTAATGCTTTCCCCGTTTCGGTTGCAGCAACCCTCGTTCTACAAACGGTCCATGAGTTCCACGGCGTCAGAGGAAGCCCCTGTAGCCTTATCCGCGATGTCCCCCCTTTCTCCTTTTAGTAATCGATCACGAAGGCGGGGTGAACCAGCTGGATTTCAGTCGACATCCCGACCGAGGCGTTGAAGGTTGCAGCGATTGGCTTCCCCCTAAACTGGATTCGCCCTTTGCGGCAGACAAACGATCACCGCTTGGTCACCTTGATGGCTCGAATCTGCCACGCTTTGTCTATCCCTCCGCAGCAGAATGCGCGTAAGCGGGCCATCAACATTCGGATTGCTCATCGGAAGTATGGTGTTCATCCCCACCTTGGATTTTATGTCGGAAAGCAGGATTAAGTCAGGCGGCAACGCATACCTAGGCCTCAGGGTAGCCAGCATGAGGGGATGTCGCAAAGGAAAGAAGAAAGGCACGGCCGAAACCGTGCCTTACCCCTCGTCGTGACCCGGAGCCTGCGACGAACAGACTCGGGTCTGCGCAAATCAGCGTTGTGGAATTTGCAGGGGATGATCGAGGCGGACCTCCAGGGTGGTTCCCTTCTGCAGGCGGAGATTGCGGTCGGTCAGAAACCCGGTCAGGGCACCCAGTCCGGCCCCGGCGCCGGCTCCAATACCAGCGCCTTTGCCCCCTCCAGCGGCGACACCAGCAACAGCGCCGATTCCAGCGCCCACTGCGGCCGTTTCCACCATGTGCCCCTTACTCATGCCCTTTTTTTCGATCGTTCCCTCAGAATCGGGCTGTTTGGCGGCATGTTCCCCGGGCACACCGGTTACCGTGGCGATGAGGGGCATCTTGCCGTGTCCCGTGTCGATATCATCGAAGCTTAACAGCAGCCGCGCGTGTATGCCTTGCTCAATCGAGCTAACATGCCCGTTAATCTTCTTCCCGTGAGGGATGGTCGCGCCATCAGGCGCTTCGAGATCTTCCGCCAGTTTGGCTGAGAATTTCTTGCCAGCTTTCAATTTGCTCGTATCCAGTGTGTCGTTCAGTCGGATAAGGAATGTTTGACCCTCCGGTACGGCATGGGAAGCGGGTACAGGAGCAGCAAGCGGATCCCGGCCCTTCAGAGTTGGACTCTGGCCGAGCAGCGGCAGAGCTGCGAACAGCAGCGCACAAACGGCCGCACCACAAGAGGACGATCTCGTCATACAAACCCTCACCACAGGAAAAGTGAGTTGCCCTTTGTGGGATGGGCAGGGGAAAGGAAATGGATGCCTGAAAAAACAGCTCTTAGCCTTAGCTCTCAGCTGCAAAGGCAAAGCCGATTGGCCCACGCATGCCCATTCTTTGCGGATAGTGACCAGGGTTAGGGTGAGAAGCTAAAGGGCGGAGAGCCATTTTGCGGCGGCAGAACACGTGAAGCGGCAGATCTGGTCGTTGATTTCAGGCGCAGGTCTTCCCATATGTTGTCCGGCATGCGGAGAAACACCCCAACGATCTCGGAATCGAACTGGGTTCCGGAACAGCGCGTGTCGAGCATTCCGCGAATCGAGAAGATGCGTGCCCCAAAAGTATTTGAACTCCTCCAAACCCGCGCGGATAATCACTTCCCGCAAACTCTTCCTGACGTGAGACGATATCGCAGGCCGCACTCGGGAAGGGAATCTTCTTCAACATCTGCTATCCGAAGTAGCAGTGTTCTCCCATGATGAGCATTTCCTAATGCTCGAGCTGTTCGGGGCTGCGCAAAAAAACAAGCGCGCGAAACGCTACCCGGACCTGATGGACCTCGTCGACGCCCAAATTGACTTGCTCTCGACTATGAATGTGCAGTACGAGAGTCTCATGTCGACGGTTTGGAATAGGATTCTCCCCCGCGGCAAGCGAATCTGCTCGTTCGTTCAGCTACCCTGGATTTGATCACATCACACACCACAATCTGATCACACACCACATAAGACGTAAGCATCCGCAGGAACCGTCCTGACTTCGCGCGTATGGATCTCACCTAGGGAAAGATCCAGACGGTCACAACTGGGGCACAGCCGAACGCTTACCCATAGAACCTCGCAATAAAGACTTTTATAAAAGTAGGCGATGCGGGACACAAAGATTTACGAATTCTTTATGAACCTTTTATTCGAAATTTATACGTTTTCGTATCCAATCAGTTGTGTGGTTCCGGCGGAACGTGGCGGCTTGGGATTGAGGTCGACGAGAATGCTAATCGCATCCGCAATAACGCTGCTTGGCACGGGGTGCGTTGCTTTCTATCTGCGTTGTTTGGTTGCTTTCTCTAAAGAATGCAATTCGCGTTGGTTAGCCTTTAGCCAGCACCTGCGTCCCTTTTCGGGTGGGTATTCAGTACCAACCCTGCGAACAACGAACATAACGGTTGCACGATATCCGGCAATACCGCTCACAAGAACCGATTTGAATGTACTGCTCAAGGAATCGAGAAAGGAACAGTTGTGATGTCGCTACAGGAAGTCCCCCCAGAACAGTTGGCAGAACTTTTTTACCACTATCATCAAGTGCTCGCGCCGGACTCTGGAAGTAACAGCGGTGCAAACGACGAAACTTGGCAGCACATTCCCGACGAGGAAAAGAATCGCCTCATATCGGCTGCCCGGCTGGCGTTAACTGAACTGCGCGCTGAGGCCGAACAACAAGAAGACAGGAGCCGCTACTTTGCCAAACCGGGTGAAGCCGAATGGGGCTGCTGAGCCGAGCCGGAATGAATAGCAAGCTTCGGAGAACTCAAATGAGCGGACTGCGGGCGTTTGGGCAACTATTTACGAAAACTTCCAAGAGCGAGCAGATTGCCCTCGAGGAAAATTCTGTGGCGCAGGTGATCGATTCCGGTGACTTCAAGATTGATCTCAGCCGGCGGGTTGCGACCTTAGGAGGACAGCGCCTGGAGCTGACTTCCGAGGAATTCGACGTTCTCGTGTTCCTGGCGGGCCATCCGCAACGCCTGGTGACACGAAATACTATGTTAGCGACAAGCTGGAGCACAAATGGATTTCGCCAGACCGCGTTTCTAAGAGTTCTCCTATCACTTCGCACTAAGCTCGAGGCCGCCGCGCCCGGCCAGCATTACCTTCTTACCGAGCCTTGGGTGTTGTACCGGTTCAACCCCTCTTCAGCGGCGTAGGCCTAAGGATTATCAAGCCTTCGTTTTCTTTACGAAATGTTTATGAAGTTTTTAGACCACTTTTACACGCGGTCCTGTTTAATCAGTGTGGCTGGCGAATCCGGCCGGAAAGGCGAGGTGTGCATGAGAATGCAAGTGAGGTCCGGCGCAAGATTCGATGTGTTGCTCAGCTGTATCCCGGTTGCACTCTTAGCAGTTTTGGGCGTGATGCCCCGAGCAGCTTCGGGGCAGACTTCTCAGGGGCCGAATGACAGCGTCAGCAATAGCAGTCCTAATCAGGCCGAACCAACACCCGATTCCGCTGCCAATAGTTCGAACGCAGAAATTCTTCAAGAACTTGAGCAGATGCGTGCGCGCATCCAGGAACTGGAAGCCAAGCTGAAGCAGCAATCCAATATGCCCCCGAACACGAGCGGAGCAGGAGCTTCCCATCAGACCTCGAATAATTTCGTAAGCGAGCCAACGAAACGGGGTGATGATGGCCAAACCCAAGCAACCGTTTCTCCCCCAGCGGAGAAAGCTGAGCCATTCGCCTTTGCCGATTTCACTTGGTTGAACGGGAACCCCCGTACAAAAACACCTGCGTTCGACAGCAAGTTCTTTACTGCCGAAATCAGAGCCGACGTGGACTATATCTACGACTTCGCTCATCCTCAAGATAACTCGATCAGCGGATCGAGCGAAGTTTTCCGGGCAAACGAAGTCCAGACTACGCAACTCGGGGTGGGCGGCGATTTCCATTACGACAACGTGCGCGCCCGGCTGATGACGCAGCTCGGCATGTATTCGCAGACAACGCCGCGCAATGACGCCAGCCCGGCACGTGGCCAGTGGAACCTGGCCGACGCCTATCGCTACGTTTCCGAGGCTTACGGTGGTTATCACTTCGATGCCTTGCATGGAATCAATGTGGATGCAGGGATTTTTATGTCGTACATCGGCCTCTTTAGTTACTACAACTTCGATAATTGGGCCTACCAACCCTCCTACGTGTCCTCTAACACGCCCTGGTTCTTTAACGGCGTGCGCGTGCAGATTTTCCCCACCGAGCATTTGAAGATTGAGCCCTGGTTTATCAACGGTTGGCAGTCGTACGGGCAATTCAATCACCGGCACGGACTAGGAGGGCAGATACTCTGGAGGCCAAACGGCTGGTTATCGATCCTTGGGAACCAGTACGGTTTAGGTGCGGATACCCTGGGTGTACCGGGCCGAATACGCTATCACACCGACAACAGCATCCAAGTGAAGTACTACGACCACCCGGATCGGCTGTTGGATAAGATGGCATTCTCTCTGACCGGCGACGCAGGCTGCGAGCATGGTGGTGGAGTGAGTTGTGCCGGCAACTCCATCCACGTGGTCAACGGGCAGCGGCAGCTTTGGCCAAAACAGAGCTTTCTCGGCTTCATGTTGTACAACCGATTCTGGTTCCACAAGGATTTGTTTGCCCTGACCCTGGGGGGAGGAAAAATCAATAACCCTGGGCGTTATCTAGTCTTGTTGCCTCCCATTAACGGCGCTACGGCGGCATCGGGCACGCCCTATTTCACGGAAAATCCCGGCGATCCTTTCAAGGCTTGGGATGCGTCGACTACGTTCGACTGGATGCCCAGCCAATACATTACTTTCCGCTGGGAGTACAACCATCGCGCCGCCAACGTACCGTATTTTTCCGGGCCGGGGGGCGTCACTCCTCCTGGGGGGAATACCGGGCCAGCCGGGTCCTTCGTACCTGGTTTTGCGCCAGATCTGATCAATAGTGAGAACCGGTTGAATATGGCGATATTGGTGAAGTTTTAATTCCATGAAACCCGCTTCGGTTACTGCGCACAAAACAGGCGGAGAAACTTATGAATTATGGAGTCGACATATTACCCGCAGTATGTGCGCTCGTAATCGCGTTCATGTTGCACTTTTTGTTTGCGCTACTGCGGGACATAAGCCCAATCGGGAGGCGCTGCACCGATTGTGCTGAAAACGGGCGTGGAAGGGAGGCTGTCCGGGCTCCGATGCGCGATCAGCAGCGCCGCCCGGCAAAGCGAACCAAGTACACATGGGCTGCTGCCATCGCGATAGGCGCATATGCGGCATCTCTGCCGCCGTCGATGGCGTCGGGAACCCAGTCTACGGAGGAAAATCCACAGGCGATGCAGGAACGCATTAGCAAACTGGAGAGCGAAGTTTCCGAGCTGAAGGCTACGGTCAAGCAACTCCAGCAAGCTTTAGCTAAAAGCTCCAGTAACAAGCAATCCGATACGGTCGTCGATAACAAAGCGCGGGCGGCGCCGCAGAGCGTCACCCAGGGCGAGAACAGAAAGATTCTGGACTTGCTGCAGGACTCAACCGTCAACGTCGGAGTGGATACTTACTACTCTTACAACTTTAATCATCCAATTGGGCGAGTGAATTTGTTGCGAGCTTACGATGTACTGAGCAATGAATTCAGCTTGAATCAGGCCAGCGTGATTTTTGATCATCCGCCTGATTTGAACGCAGGGCGCCGCTGGGGAGCCCGCCTCGATTTGCAGTTCGGACAGGCCACCGAAACTCTGCAAGGCAATCCCATGAATGAGCCTAGGCCGCAAATCTATCGCAACGTCTTCCAGGCTTACGGGAGCTATATAGTCCCTCTCGGAAAAGGCCTCAATGTGGATTTTGGTAAATGGGGAAGTTCTTTGGGAATCGAGGGCAATTACACCAAGGATCAAATCAATTATTCACGGTCGTATTGGTTTCAATTCCTGCCCTTTTACCACATGGGACTTCGCGCCAGTTTTCCGTTGAGCGACCGATTTGCCGTTAATTACTGGATCGTCAACGGCACCAACCAAGTGGAAGCGACCAACGCCTTCAAAGATGAGCTGTTCGGGTTTACAGCGAAGCCGGCAAAGAGTATCACCTGGACGGCGAATTATTACCTGGGCCAGGAGCATCCCGATCGAGTTGTCAGTGCGTCTCCAACGAATCCGATTCCGGTGCAGCCAGGACTAATTTTCCTGCCCATCCGACCTGCGCCCGATGGAAGAACCCATATTGTCGACAGCTACGCTACTTGGAAGGCGACGCCGAAATTGATCCTAGAGCTGGAGGGAGATTACGTCATTCAGCGCTTGTGGCAAAACGCTGCGCCTGGTCGATCGTCGGCTCCGTCGCATGTGGACGGCGGCGCCGCGTATTTGCAGTACCAATTTACGCCGAAAGTCGCCATCGGTGCGCGGGCAGAGTATCTGTCCGATCGCGGTGGCCTGTTCAGCGGAATCTCGCAGGCCCTCAAAGAGACTACCGTCACCTTTGATTACAAACTGGATGATGGATTTCTGATGCGCTACGAGTGGCGGCGCGATTTCTCAAATCAACCCTCGTTCCTTACCGACGTCCAAGGCGTTCTGAGTAAAGACCAGAACACGGCGACAGTCGGTCTCATCTGGTGGTGGGGAGGCAAAGAAGGTGCGTGGTGAGCTTGGCGGAGATTTCCTTTAGGAGACTTCAATGCAAGACGTTCTTTGGATAGCGGTCACTGTCGCGTTCTTCGCAATTTCAATTGCATACGTGTATTTCTGTGAACGGGTGAAGTAAGGAGAAATATATGAGCGTGGAATCAATGATCATGCTTGCAGTCAGCGTGTTGACGACGGTTTATCTTATCTACGCCCTGCTGCGCCCGGAGAAATTCTGATATGACGGCGAATGGATGGTTCCAAATACTGTTTTTCCTGCTACTCATTTTCCTGGTTACCAAGCCGATGGGCGTCTTCATCACGCGTGTATTCAACCGCGAGAAGACGCTCCTCGATCCAGTGCTGAGGCCGATTGAGCGACTGCTGTACCGGTGTACCGGTGTTGACGAGAATCACGAGATGGGTTGGACCGAGTATGCGACCTCCATGCTGTTGTTCAGCGCCGTATCGATGATTGTGTTGTACCTGATCGAGCGCCTGCAGGGGTACCTGCCGTTTAACCCTCAGAAGTTCGGGGCCGTAAGCCCCGTCCATGTGGCTTTCAACACGGCGGCATCATTTACCACAAACACCAATTGGCAGGCCTATGCAGGTGAAACCACGATGAGTTACCTCACCCAGATGGCGGGTCTGGCATATCACAACTTCGTGTCAGCGGCTACAGGCATCGCTCTGGCGATTGCATTTATTCGCGGTATTGCTCGCCGCCAGATGCAGACCATAGGAAACTTCTGGGTCGACATGGTTCGCGCCTCATTGTGGGTGCTACTGCCGTTCTGCGTGGTCGGTGGCTTGGCATTGGTTTCGCAAGGCGTGATCCAAAACCTCAAACCGTACGACACGGCCAAGCTGATCGAACCGATGAAGGTGCAAAAGACGACTCCCGATGGCAAACCCATGGTCGATGCTCAAGGCAAGCCGGTGCTGGACACCGTCACCGATCAGACCATTGCTCAGGGGCCGGTCGCTTCGCAGGAGATCATCAAGGAATTTGGCACGAATGGGGGCGGCTTTTTCAACGCTAACAGCTCCCATCCCTTTGAGAATCCGACGCCGCTATCTAACCTGATCGAATTGTTTTCGATTTTCGCAGTGTCGGCCGGCCTGACTTACACGCTGGGACGTATGACAGGTTCACAGTGGCATGGCTGGGCAGTGTGGGCGGCCATGGCGATTCTGTTTCTGGCGGGGGTCTCGGTTGCGTACTGGGCGGAGGCGCGCGGTAACCCTCTTCTTGCCAAAACCGATCAACGCGTAACTGCTCTTCAGCCCGGCGGGAACATGGAGGGTAAAGAGGTTCGCTTTGGTATTGCCAATTCCGCATTGTTTGCCACGGTCACCACAGATGCCAGCTGCGGGGCCATTAATGGCTGGCACGACTCTTACACCCCGCTCGGTGGCATGGTTCCACTGGTCAACATCATGCTCAGCGAAGTGATTTTCGGTGGGGTTGGCGCTGGCATGTACGGCATGCTGATTTACATCGTCCTCGCTGTCTTTATTGCAGGGTTAATGGTGGGCCGCACACCTGAATATCTGGGCAAAAAGATCGAGGCCTACGACGTGAAGATGGCCATGCTGGTCGTGCTGGTTTTTCCCCTCGTCATTCTTGCCTTCACCGCAGTTTCCAGCGTGAACAGTTTTGGTACCTCCAGCATAAGCAATCCTGGACCGCATGGATTCAGCCAGATGCTGTATGCCTACGTATCGGGTGCAGGCAATAACGGCTCGGCGTTTGGCGGCCTGACGGCGAATACGCCTTGGTACGACGCCACCATGGGCGTGACCATGCTGGCAGGGAGGTTTTTGATGATCATTCCGATGCTGGCGATCGCCGGAAATCTGGCCGGCAAGAAATATGTGCCGCCATCTTTGGGCACGTTTCCTGTTACGACGCCATTGTTCACGGCGCTTTTGATCGGTGTAATCCTGATCGTGGGTGCGCTGACATTCTTCCCGGCATTAAGCCTAGGCCCGATCCTTGAGCATCTGCTCATGGTGGCGGGTAAGGCCTTTTAGAGGAAAGCCATGGCAATGACAACGAAAACCACGCCAGTTCGCCAAGTACCAACCGTTCGCCTCGGGCGTTCACCAATGAAGCGGCCCAAAAAGAAAGCTATCTGGGAATGGAAGATTGTCCAGCGTGCGATCCTCGACTCATTTCTGAAACTAAATCCGCGCAAGATGATGGGCAACCCCGTCATGTTCGTGGTCGAAATCGGCAGCGTCATTACCACCGTTCTCCTCTTCGCGCGTGGGGCTGCATTCAAATTCAACTTGCAGATCACGTTGTGGCTGTGGTTCACGGTGTTGTTCGCAAATTTTGCCGAAGCTATGGCGGAAGGACGGGGAAAGGCACAGGCGGACACTCTGCGCCGGGCACGTTCGGAGACCATCGCAAACCGGCTTACCGGAAGTAATGGCACAGTCGAACAGGTGCCCAGTTCCAAGCTGCGCGCGGGCGACCTCGTATTTGTCTCGGCGTGTGAATTCATCCCGTCGGACGGCGAGATTATCGAGGGTGTCGCCTCGGTCGATGAATCGGCAATCACAGGGGAATCGGCTCCGGTCATCCGCGAAGCGGGTGGAGATCGCTCGGCGGTCACGGGCGGCACGCGCGTCTTGTCTGACCGAATTAAGGTAAAGATCACGTCGAATCCCGGGGAGACTTTTCTGGATCGCATGATTGCATTGGTGGAAGGCGCCGAGCGCCAGAAGACCCCGAACGAGATCGCGCTCAACATCCTGCTGGCCGGATTGACCATCATCTTTCTGCTAGCGGTGGTCACGCTTCAGCCCTTTGCGATTTACTCAGGTTCGCCGCAAAGTGTTTTTGTACTGGTCTCCTTGCTGGTCTGCCTAATTCCGACGACGATTGGTGGATTGCTCTCCGCGATCGGAATCGCTGGCATGGACCGCCTGGTCCAACACAACGTACTGGCGATGTCGGGCCGTGCGGTAGAGGCCGCCGGCGACGTAAACACATTGCTACTGGATAAAACCGGAACGATTACGCTGGGGAATCGGCAAGCTTCGCGATTTATTCCTGCGCCGGGAGTCACAGAGCAGGAACTGGCCGATGCGGCACAACTCTCCTCTCTCGCAGATGAAACTCCCGAAGGCCGCTCCATTGTTGTCCTGGCCAAAGAAAAATACGGGCTACGCGGACGCGAAATGGGTTCGCACGATTGGAAATTCGTGCCCTTTACGGCTCAGACCCGCATGTCGGGCGTGGACCTAAACGGTTTTGAAATTCGCAAGGGAGCTGCTGACGCAATCGGAGCTTACGTTACTCAGTCAGGCCGTACCATGCCAGCCGAGGTGAAAAACACGGTCGAGGAGATCGCCCGTTCCGGCGGTACACCGCTCGTAGTCGCGGAGAAGAGCCGGGGTCCTTTAGGCGTCATTGAACTCAAGGACATTGTGAAAGGTGGAATGAAAGAGAGGTTTGACCATCTGCGGGCAATTGGTATCCGAACGGTGATGATTACGGGCGACAACCCACTCACCGCCGCGGCAATTGCACGCGAGGCTGGCGTCGATGACTTTCTTGCTCAGGCTACCCCGAAAGACAAGATGGACCTGATCAAAAGGGAGCAGACGGAAGGCAAGCTGGTGGCAATGACTGGCGATGGCACGAATGATGCCCCGGCCCTGGCGCAGGCCGATGTTGGCGTTGCCATGAATACCGGCACCCAGGCGGCTAAGGAAGCCGGCAACATGGTGGATCTCGATTCCAACCCCACCAAGTTAATTGAGATCGTGGAAATCGGGAAACAGCTGTTGATGACCCGTGGCGCATTGACGACCTTCTCCATCGCCAATGATGTTGCCAAGTATTTCGCGATCATTCCAGCCATGTTCGCTGGAACCTTCCCGGTTCTGAATGCGTTAAACATCATGCACCTGCAGACACCTGGGTCCGCCATTTTGTCTGCCGTCATTTTTAACGCGCTCATCATCATTGCACTCATTCCCCTAGCCTTGCGCGGGGTGAAATATCAGCCTTTGGCCGCTGCCGTGCTCCTGCGGAAAAACCTTTGGATTTACGGCGTGGGCGGAATCATCGTCCCCTTTATTGGGATCAAGCTCATCGACATCTTGATCACGCATGCGGGACTTGCATAAGGGATTTGCCATGAAGAAGAATTTGCTAATAGCAGTACTGATGACGGTCGCGACCACTATTCTCCTGGGTGTCATTTATCCCCTAGCCATGACCGGCCTGGCTCAGGTGATCTTTCCCAATATGGCTAACGGTCAACTGATTAGACGAGCTGGGAAAGTGGTAGGTTCCAGAATCATCGGGCAAGGTTTCACGAGTCCTGGTTACTTTCACCCGCGGCCATCGTTTGCCGGAAATGGCTACGACGCCGCGAATTCGAACGGCTCACAGTTAGGTCCAACTAATCGGAAACTTATCGATCGCGTAAAAGGGGACGTGGCCAGCGCACAGACGGAGAATCCCGGAACGCCGCTACCGATCGACTTAGTAACCGGCTCCGCCTCTGGACTCGATCCGCACATAACGCCCGCAGCAGCGGAGTTCCAAGTGCCTCGGGTCGCGAAAGAGCGCGCAGTGTCGGTCGATCAACTGCGTGCGCTGGTAGCCAAACACACGGAAGGACGCCAATGGGGATTTCTGGGTGAACCGAGAGTTAATGTGCTCGAGCTGAACCTTGACCTTGATCAGCAATTCCCCGCAAGGAAGCAAGCGGAGCTTCGATAAGCGGCCGAGAACCAATCCCGACGAGTGGCCCAGCATAGGAATCGCGCGGGCCGACACACCGAAGCTGACCGGACCTGAACCTGAAGGAAACTCTTTTCGATGTCCCCGGAACAATTCAGCGCGTTGATCGTTGGAGACGAACTTGCAGCTCCGTCGCCTACTGCGAAGTTCTCTTGCGGACCATGGTTTTAGGGTCGAAGAGGTTCGTACCCTTGGACAAACCAGTAAATTCATCCCGCAGTGTTCGGTTGATCTTTTAATCTTTGACATTTATGAAATGGCGCGGGACGCTGCCATGACACGTTGTCGATGGGTCCGTGACCGAGGGGCAGAAAATCGGAATCCCGCTAATCATAGAGCGCGGTTTCGAGAAAAATATCGTGCAGGCACTAGAAACCGGTGCGGATTACTACATAACTAAACCGTTCGAACCAGCGAAGTTATTGGCCGATGCCATGTGGTACTGCGACACATTCCGCACGGCACAGCAAGCGCGGAGACTTCCCGTCACCGCGGGGGATCTGCAGTTATCTCGAGCGCCGGCAACTGTGCAAGGCTGGCAAAGTCATACACCTGACAGTGAACTCAGCCTGCGGATGCCCTTAGTGAAAAATCGGGGAGTTGCTCTAGATCGCGGAAGCGCCAGTTACCAACGGCCTCAATGCGAGGCGGCAATCCTAACGAACTCATCGGCACATACTTTCGTAGATCCCCTCACTGGCCGGCCTTTGGTAAACAATACGATTCCGGCAAATCGTATTTGCCCTGTTGCTGATCATTGCTGCAAAACGACTTGACGCAGCTCCCCCAATTTGACCACCTCAGGTTCGAACTATTTGCAGCAGACGTCCACTCCAAGCGATAGGGATGAATACGACATTCACATCGGCCGCGCATTGACAACGAAACAATCTCTGTATCTTCGCTGGACGTCTAAAAGCATTTCCAGCACCGTAGCGAACCCTCTTCTACCAAGTGATCATGATCAGGAGACGGATCGTAATCTGATTTGTTCGCGCAATTATGCGATTATAAACAGCTTGGTCGATGAAACGCGCTTCGGGGTGTTACCGTTTAAAATAAGTATAGACTTTTCCATCCAAACTGCAGAAAATGCCGGCAACCGCATCGGGCCGTTTTAGCGTTACGAAGACAGTTCTAGGAGCGCAACTGAAACTGTTGCAGGGATCCGATGCTTCGGTAGGTGGCAATCGTCTCAGCGTTGATGGAACGAGATAGACCAATATGAGTGTCGGAGTCGTCAGGCCTTTGCTTGGAAACATCCTGGTTCTTGTTGCACACCAGGATGACGAAACCGCTTGCGCAGTACTCTTGCAGAGGGCTCGCGAGGCTCAAGTTGTGTTTGCGACGGACGGTGCTCCCGCTTCAGAGTTCTTTTGGGGACGCTGTCGCTCGCGTGAGCGATACGCGGAGGTAAGGCGCACCGAAGCTTTCGAATCCCTGGCTGTGATCGGAGCCTCAACACCGATTTTTCTGGAAGATCCGGTCAGCCAAGCTCCTTTTCCTGACCAGGAGCTCTATCGCTTCCTTCCGGCAGCTCTAGAGGCCCTTACAAGAATTCTGTGCCGGTTCAAGCCGGACGCGTTGCTAGCACCGGTGTACGAAGGCGGTCATCCTGACCATGATGTATGTAGTTTTCTCGCCTCCGTCGTTGCACAGAAGTTTTCGATACCGGTATGGGAGATGCCTTTGTACCACCGTTCCCAATCGGGAGCACTCGTTTACCAGCAGTTCCGAGCTCCTTCCGGTGGTGAGGTCGTCCTTTATCCGGTGCATTCCGAACTACGGCGTCGCGACGAAATGCTCAGCAAATATATATCTCAACCTGACGTAAGGAACTTCGTAAGTGCTCGGGTAGAGCGATTCCGGCCACAGCCCAAATATGATTACTCGCAACCGCCACATGTCGGCGCGCTGAATTACGAGGTTTGGGGATGGCCGATGACCGGGGCGGAGGTGTGCGCGGCTTTTGATGCATGTCAAGCGACCTGGATGACCGCGGGCACGAACACCAGTATGGCTGCTTATATCGAGTTTGGAGCGCCAAACCCGAAGATGTCGCCTCTTGAGTGATAAACCGAGAGACGCACTTCGATTGAATATCCGTGTGGTTGGGGAACCTGTTAATGGACAATCGCGAAACTCAAGCTCGTCCTCATTGCATTTGAACCGATCACAGGCCGAGTATCGTGCGCTACCGTGATCGATACCATTGAATGTCTTCCCGCTAGGGCGTCTTGCTCACAACCTTTACCACCAAACCCTGCCTACATGTGTCGATCTGGCAAGTCGATGAGGGAATGAAGTTCAAGTATGCGCTTGAGCTGTGCGAGTATGCCGACCTGTCCTCAGTTGACACTAAATCGCGCTCTCACTCATTAAGCATCACGGAATGCTATCGACTCTCTTTTCTCGTACGGCTTCTAATTGGCAGCCCGGCCATCCTCTAGGGGGTACTAGCAGCTGCCTCGCGCCAGTCGGCGATCGTTGGTACAGTTGGATCAACCTTCGTTCTGGGCGAAGGCATGCACCCTGGTGAACTCGGCAAGTAATCGGATACCACATCCCGTCCATTAAATCGCCAGATAACCACCGTCGACCGGAAGCACAGCTCCGGTTACCCAGGACGACTCATCGCTGGCGAGATATACAGCCAGACCGGCAACATCCTCCGGCTGACCCAGTCTTCCGAGGGGGTGCGCGGCGGTTCGTTCGCGTCGAGCTGCTGCGGGATCGGGAACCTGGGCCCAACCCTCCGCGCTGAGTTCACTCTCTACGAAGGAAGGGCAGATTGCGTTTACACGAATATTTTCGTGGCCGTGATCAACGGCCATGCTTTTTGTCAAAAGAATCAAGGCCCCTTTCGACGGAGCGTAAGCGGCACGGTTCCGGGCACCGACTATGCCAAGCGTGGATGAAATATTAATGATCGACCCGCCGCCTGCTTTTCGCATGTGCGTTAATACGACGCGTGACAGCAGCCAGACAGCTCGAACGTTCACGTTGAAAACGCGATCCCACTGTTCTTCGGTGATCTGCTCGGCGTTACCGATCTGCAAAATACCGGCGTTGTTCAGGAGGAAATTGAGTGCCCCAAAATGCTTAGTAGTCTGATCGACAACTCGATCAATGTCCGCTGACCTAGTCACATCACCAGCAATCGCCAACGCACGATCACCAATCTGGCGGGCAACAGCTTCGATGCGGTCTTTTCGTCTGCCGAACAGTGCAACCGATGCTCCTTCTTTCGCAAGCGCGACGGCGCAGGCGCGCCCAATGCCGCTGCCGGCACCAGTGACGATCCCAACTTTACCTTTCAGGCGTTCGCTCATGTCTTGGTATTTTAGAGGGAAAAGTTGTTCGGCAAATTCAACCTGAGAAATGGCGCGCTCCTGGGCCTGCGGCGGTGGCCATTCCTGACCACCGCCGCTTGGGGGGGCGGGGGGCGGACATCAGAAAATTAGTTTTAGGGCGAACTGTACCTGCCTGCTGGTGGTCGCAGTTGAGTCAAGTGCGCCTGCCGCAGGATTCACCGATCCGTCCTGATTGAATAGTACGTTGTTGACCAAGGGTGGGTTGAAATTGACGTGATTGAAGATGTTGAACATTTCCGCGCGGAACTGAACATCCAATCTTTCGCCGATCTTAGTGTCTTTGACCACCGAGAAGTCAAAGTCAACCAGACCAGGTCCGTAGATCTCGTTTCTGCCGCCGTTGCCCAGAAGGTTCGCGCAGGTTCCAGGCGCAGTTACACCGTTAGGGGCAAACGGCGCGCAAAGAGAAGCGATGGACGGAGCCGCCATCGGCAAAGTAAAGCACTGGGTTTTGATGTAATTATTCGGATTGCCAGGATTGACCGGGGGAGAGCAGGAACCGCCTGTGATCCGGTTTGGATAAGCGAAGGCTGCTGAATCAGTCAGGCCCAAGGGATCGCCCCCAATTAGCGGTGTAAAAGGCATGCCGCTTCTGACCTGCATAATGCCGCCCAGTTGCCATCCCCGTAACGCCCAAGAGAGCGGACCTTGCCACGAGCTCCGCGCGGGAATATCCCACAAGTAGTTGATCGTTAGGTTGTGGGTTATATTGAAGTCGGCCGGAGCACGACGATATTTAGGCAGGAAAAAGAGGAGGGCGGGAATCGAATTCACAAAGGAATCGCTGGCGATCGAGCCGTCTCCTCCGTCAATCGCTCGGCTCCAAGTGTAGCTCCCCTGAACCTGAAAGCCGTGACTCATGCGTTTTTCAACTTGCGCTTCGAGTCCGTCGAAGTAGGAGTCGTTGTTCCAGAGCAGTGCATCCATTCGCCCGATCTGGGGACTGTTAGGAGTTCCCGTGCCAGGCGCAGGCCAGATGTACGGCTGGCTGGAACCGTTCAGCGGCATGACACTATTCACATCATCCGCGCGGAAGATCATGTGCACTCCGCGCGATCCCACGTAAGCAAGCATTCCCATCACGTTGGGCAGAAGCTCATGCTGCACATTCAAGTTCCACTGCATGACGTAATTGCGCTTCGGATGAGGGTCGATATACGCAACCCGTAGCCCGATATTATTGACCGCCTGGGCAGCGAGAATATCGAAGGCCCCAGTTGGGAATGATCCTGAAGGTAAGTTATTCGCGGTTCCATTTTCCGTGAACGGAGCAGTATTGGTTGCAAACTGTCCGAGCAGGTAAGGAAGTGGAAGCACGTCAAAGATGGCAAAGCCGCCGCGCACGGATGTCTTACCGTTGCCCGAGGGGTCCCAGGCAAAGCCAAGGCGCGGTTCGAAGTTGTGATAAGTAGGATTGCTGAAGACAGAATTCCCTACCACTACATCCTGAAATGTCTGGCCAAACGGACTATGCAGCGCCGACAAGTGTCCATGAATTTCCGACGGCACCGTCGACATCTCATAGCGCAAGCCGAGATTTAGCGTCAGCGTTGGGCGCAGCCGCAGGTCGTCCTGAATGTAGCCCCCAAAAATGCTGGAGCGGAAATTGAAATGAATGAACGGCCGGCTCGGCAGGGGAGCAAAAAGAACGATCGGGTTGTTCGTTAGGAAACCATTGTTCGCGGGATCTGCCAGTGTGCCAAACGCAATTTCACCAGCAGGCGCGGGGTCAGCTGCATTTAGCTGAACCCGCTCGAACGCGAACCCAAACTTTAGACTGTGGATACCTTTGGTCAGAAAAACGTCGTCATACGCCTGGTACGAATTCTGGAAGAAGTTGACGCGCTCGATCTGGTTCAACCCAGGTTGAGCAGAAACATACGGGGGCACATCAATTTGAGGGTTGTCCGCGCCAGGACTTTCACCCAAAGCCACGTTGTTAGCCAGAGGATTGATCGCGCTCATACCTTGCGCGGTATGAAGCGATCGATTCAGGCCAATCCGTGCAGAATTAATCAACTGCGAGTTGAAGATGTGGGTCTCTTCAATCGCAACGTAGCTTCGGCCGGTGGTGTTGCCGACCAGCACGTCATTGGCTGGGTCGGGTTGAGTAGCCGTGGCTGAATCCGACTGGAAGGTGCCGAAGATGTTGTCGTTTTGGGAAAGTTTATGATCGATCCGAATTGTTCCGAAGTTTTCTGACGTGATATGGGCTGCGGTGAATGCGTACATACCCACATCGCCATTTCCCAGCTGTTCCTGACCGGGTACGTTGGGCAGACCCCACAAGCTTAGGTAAGGCAGAACCGACTTGTCGATTCCAGTAGCGGGATCGGGGTTGAAGGCACCGGTCACCCTATGCGTCGCGCAACCACCGGGTCCGGGTTGCGGAACCGAGCACAGAATCCCTTGACGAACAGCGGCCGAGGGAACAGGCACGGTAGCTGTAATACCCTGGTTTGCGCGCAGCCCTTCATAATCGGCGAAGAAGAATGTGCGGTCCTTGATGATCGGTCCACCCAGTGCGGCGCCGAACTGGTT
>JBPYDQ010000568.1:0-7238 GCA_051986135.1 Terriglobales bacterium
GCTGCCTTCTTCTTGGTTGCCATTGATCTATTCTCCCTTCCATTCTTCATGGACTATGCAACGAACAACTGTTGCGACTGATTGAATGTATAGAGTCAATGAAAAACGATGTCAAGAGAAAAATGCACGCAAAAGTTTGAACGCAACGAGAGTCACGCGACTATGCCATGCAAAAAATCCTCGCGCGTGTCGGAAAAGCAGCGTCAGAGTCTTGTCCTTGGTGTTCCGTCGTGTCCTCTGCGGTGAAAACCCATGGCCAGCGATTGCTGAAGTCATGATGAGGTTCTGAGTAGACACGCGGTGTGTTGGGCTCAATCCCTGCGCACCGCACGCGCATCTATAATGGAGCAAACCGATCGGAAGCGAAGGAGTGTCTATGTCCGCATTCGAAGATGTAGTCATCCTCTCTGCAGTGCGAACTCCAGTGGGAAAATTTCAAGGCGCCTTATCCGACTTCACCGCTCCCCAGCTGGGCGCGATTGCCGTTCGCGAAGCCGTGAAGCGCGCAAACCTAGATCCCAAGCTGGTCGACGAATGCATCATGGGCAACGTGATCTCGGCTGGCATCGGACAAAATCCCGCCCGCCAGGCGGCATTGTTCGCTGGCCTAGCTGTCGAGGTGGCAGCCATGACTATCAACAAGGTCTGTGGATCAGGACTTAAAGCGGTAGGGCTGGCCGCTCAAGCGGTTGCGACCGGCGAGAGTTCGATAGTCGTGGCCGGCGGTATGGAATCGATGACCAATGCTCCCTACCTTTTGCCCCAGGCGCGCAAAGGCTATCGCCTAGGCAATGCTCAAATTGTAGACTCCATGGTTCACGACGGACTCTGGGATGTCTATAACGACTACCACATGGGAATTACTGGCGAGAATGTGGCGGAAAAGTATGGCATTACCCGTGAGGAGCAGGATGAATTCGCTCTGAACTCCCACCGCAAAGCGGTCTCTGCTTCGAAGGAATGTCGCTTCAAATCCCAAATCGTTCCGGTTGAAATCCCCGCTAAGAAAAAAGGTGCGCCCGCCATTATTTTCGACCAGGATGAAGGCCCGCGCGCAGATACGACTATCGAGGTTCTGCGGATGCTGAAGCCCGCCTTCAAGAAAGATGGCACCGTAACCGCAGGCAATGCTCCCGGCGTGAATGATGGTGCTGCCGCGCTTGTGGTTACCGGCGCCAGTACCGCGAAAAAACTGGATGCCAAGCCCATGGTTCGCATCGTGGCCCAGGCGTACAACGGAATCGATCCCAAGTGGGTCATGATGGCCCCGGTCGGCGCGGTTCGCAGGATTTGGGAAAAGACCGGGTGGAAGAGGGAGGAGGTGGATCTCTACGAACTCAACGAAGCATTCGCTGTGCAGGCATTGGGAGTCATTCGCGAGCTGGGCCTGGACATAAACAAGGTAAATGTGAACGGAGGAGCGGTGGCTCTCGGACATCCAATTGGGGCGAGCGGCGCCCGCATCCTGGTCACTCTGATTCACGAAATGGTTCGTCGCGACGTTCATCGCGGCATTGCTGCTTTGTGTCTGGGCGGCGGGAATGCTGTAGCCATGGCGGTCGAGCGATGAGTGCAGGGAAGATTGCCGGGAAGTGGCAGCTGTGAGGCAATGCCGGATTGGCCTCATGGACCGATCCTGACCGGAAGGTTCCGTGATAGCTTGCGCTATGGAGTCAGATCGCGTGAATGTGAACCGACAAAGCTGTACCCTCCGTATCAATCACCAGGATGAGCTCTGGCAGCAGACTCTCCAGCAAACGCGGTGAAAAATTCTTCTTGTGGCGGAGCTGGCGCTCCATTTCCCGGCGTTCGGTAACGTCCACCAGCGTGCCCTGGTAACGAATCACTTGGCCTGACGGTTCCCAAATCGCGCGCGAGGTATCGAGGTACATGGCCTTCCCCCTTTGGCCGCAGTGTAACCTCGCGAGTCCGTGGCCCGTGCATCACCCAAGTTGAAGTTGAGAGACTTCACATCGATCCCCAGCAACTCGTCCTGACTTCGATAGTCCCACATCTGCCGCCGAGGCAGGATTTACCTCCAGCAGTTTGCCCTTCCGGCGTGCTGAAGTAAACCTCTCCCGGGGCTTCCAAAATACTGTGAAGCGTGTTCGTTCGCCCGTCACACGCGAGCCCAGAAGGTTGACTCCTACTACTTTATCGTCGGAGACGATCCCATTTGAAAACGCAGTCGAAGTAATACACCCGCCCGCAGGATCTCAGACGAACTCGCACCAGCCCGGCCCACCGCCGCTTTGGAAGAAATAGGGCAAGCCCTCCGTTCTGCCGCTGGGGCTCATGAAGAAAATCGTCCAGACGCTGCCCGACCATCTGTCGATACCAAAGAACGAGCAGCCTGGCACATTGTCGGTTTCGAGTGCACAGGGTCCCATGCCGCGACACTCTAAAGGCCGCGTGGTCCAAGCTGTCGATTAGTTCCCTAAAATCACGCTGCGATTGTCGCAGTCGTCTGGCCGAGCTGGTGCAGCTGTTTCTCGGACCAAACCGAGCCGACTCCATCCTGGACTCCGTACAAAATTGCTTTTAGCTCGGATACCTCACCTTTTCCGTAAGCATACCGGGCGAACCATAACATCAACAGCAGCAGCCCGGCCGGGTCGCGCTCTCCCTAGACGTGTGCTCGGAGGGCTGCGCTCAGACTGTAGGGATGATTGTGGAGCTGCTCCCACGAGAGGACCGCGACAGCCGTGCCAGCGGCACCAGTAGCCAGAGTGCTCCCGTCCACAGTCGATTCGCTTCGTGCTCTAACTCACCCGCTTTGCCGAACTCGATCCGGAACCTGCTTCGGTTCTCTCTCCATGGAACTCCCACCCATGTAGTCTCCGCGTGGGTTTTGGGCTAATGGTAATCCAATTGGATAACATCACGGTTAATGGTAAGAAATCTTGATAACTGCGCGAGCGTTATGATGCCTCCGCCCCGCGTCGTGCCCGGCGCTGACCGAGACGGCGAGCGCGAGTTCGGCTGCGAGCGCATGGCGTGTTCGTGGCGAAGTTCAGCTTTCTCAAGGGTGATCCTGACCGAAGAACTCAGACGGAAGGCGACCGGTAACGTCAGATTGATCGAGCTCAGATTGATCGAGCATTGACATAACCAAGAACTCGCGTCGACCGGAAGGCCGAATGCGGAACCGCCGAATTCCGGTGTCCTCGTCACCGATCGATCACAGCTAGGGACGAGTTGGGAGAAAAAGCTGAAAGGGCTCGCTGAACGAGCTAGGGAGCAGGGAGCCTAATCAATGGTGCTGTTCCCCGAAGGGCGCTCCGGGTAGAGCGGCAAGCCCGGTCTGGTGATTTCCTCCTCCCGCACCCTTCAGGAATTCACGAGCGAACTCATTCGGTTGGGCGAGGCAATCCCGGATTGGAGTCAGCAGTAGGGTCTCTGCACATTGGAGTCATGCCGCCATCTTCTACGCATAAGGCGTGGGAGGCTCCTAAACTACGGCCAAAGCTAGCGATCCGGCCCCGGCCGTCCTGCCGGCTGCTCACGCGAGGCGGCCGCCTGTGTTCCCTGCTGCGACATCAGGAAGTTATGGGCCGTTGACTGGGATCGGCCCCCCGGCCAAGCCTCCTCACGGTGTGTGCAGCATAGGTAACCACGAAACCTACCGCCCTAGGCTGGGGTCACCGTCATGCTGGGCATGCCAGGGTAAAATTTCCCCTTGACCCCCACCACCCCTATCCGCTAATCTCAACTGTTAGCGGGAAACATAGCCGTCTGTAGGCCGATATCCCGAACCTCCGCTGCTTACGGCCCAAACCCAGAAAAATGAGCAACTTTCGGGGACTGCGGAGCATCTGTACAGGGGTAGTTGACGCTACCCGTACCGCTACCCACCTAATAAATAGGACCAAATCCCCGGACGCTGGGGCGTAACCTCCCGAGGGCTTGGGTTGGGTGAGTCCGGCCGACGCTTAGGATTAGGAGAAATTTATGCGTTCTGATCGTGTTTTTGATGCTTTACATACTTTGCGGAACCGTTATATGCTCTGCCAGCTTGCGTCCAAGGCTACGCGTAAGTTTCACAAGCCCAATACCCGCATTCAGGAAACTATGAATGAAGTTCTGGACCGGATTGCGGATTCGGAGCGCACAGCGGTTCTGACAGAACCGGAAAACGTTTCTGAGGCACAACGGCGGGCTGCCTGAACCAGCCCCGCCGCGTGCCAGCGCGGTGTTATTTGTCCTGCCCGCCCCCCTTTGAATATTCCCTGTAGGTGAACATGACCATAGCTGAACTTAAAGAAAAGAACATCACCGAGTTAACCAAGATCGCACGCACCTTGGACCTGCCCGGTGCCAGCGGACTGCGCAAGCAAGATCTGATCTTCAAGATCCTTCAGGCGCAGAGCGAAAAAGAAGGCCACATCTTTGCCGAGGGCGTGCTGGAAATCCTGCCCGACGGCTACGGCTTCCTGCGCTCTCCCGACTACAACTACTTACCCGGTCCTGACGACATTTACGTCTCGCCCTCACAGATCCGCAAATTCGATTTAAAAACCGGCGATACGATCAGCGGCCAAGTCCGCCCGCCGCATGAGGGTGAAAAGTACTTCGCGCTGGTCAAAATCGAGGCGGTCAACTTCGAATCGCCTGAAGAAGCGCGCAACAAGATCCTGTTCGACAACCTGACGCCTCTTTATCCCGAAGAGCGCATAAAGCTCGAAACCGCACGCGAAAACATCGGCGCCCGCGTCATGGACCTGCTTACGCCTCTCGGCAAGGGTCAGCGCGGCCTGATTGTCTCTCCGCCGCGCGCCGGCAAGACCATGATCCTGCAGAGCATCGCCAATTCCATTACCACGAACCACCCAGAGGTTGTGCTGATTGTCTTGCTGATTGACGAGCGTCCGGAAGAGGTGACCGACATGCAGCGTTCGGTAAAAGGCGAAGTGATTTCGTCAACCTTCGACGAACCCGCTGCCCGTCACGTCCAAGTCGCAGAAATGGTGATTGAGAAGGCAAAGCGTCTGGTTGAGCACAAGCGCGACGTGGTCATCCTGCTTGACTCGATTACCCGCCTGGCTCGCGCCTATAACACGATCGTTCCGCCCTCCGGCAAGGTTCTCTCCGGCGGCGTCGACTCGAACGCTTTGCAGCGCCCGAAGCGATTTTTCGGCGCCGCCCGCAACATCGAGGAAGGCGGCTCGCTGACTATTGTCGCGACTGCCCTGATCGATACCGGCTCCCGCATGGATGACGTGATCTTTGAAGAATTCAAAGGCACGGGCAACTGCGAAGTCATTCTCGACCGCAAGCTCTCTGACAAGCGCGTGTTCCCTGCCATCGATATCCAGCGTTCCGGCACCCGTAAGGAAGAGCTGATCATTCCCAAGGACGACCTGCAACGCATCTGGGTTCTCCGTAAGGTGCTGAACCCATTGTCGCCGGTGGAAGCCATGGAATTGCTGATCGACAAGTTGAGCAAGACCAGATCGAACGGCGAGTTCCTGGCCAACATGAGTTCGTTATAAGCGCGCCACATAGCGGACGACTAAGCCGTGCAGTCGAGCTTGAGATCCAAGTACGTGGATGCGCCATGGCCGCATCGATAACTTTGCGGGGCCCACCCTAGGTGTGTTCGCAATTGCCTGCAGCAGCGAATCAGAGACGAGGCAGAAACCTGACCTGCGATTTGTGCATCTCTGATGTCTCGCAACTATGGACCTGCCAGCTGCCGCCCCCACTTTAGTCTGGCCCATTTTTTACTTTCGAATTTATTTTTCCCTGTGTCGCCTGTGCAGTAACATGTTCTCGCGAAATTCCTGGAGGGCCCGGTATGTCGACATCTCGCCGGTCATTTCTACAAGGCTCGGCCATTGCTTCCGTAGCTCTCGCACTCCGAATTGTGACTGAACCTATGCTTGCCGGTGCCAGGGATAAAGCCTATCCCGCGGGCGCCGTCATCATCGATCAGAACGAGAACCCTCTCGGCCCTTGCCAGGCGGCGCGTGATTCCATCGCCTCCATCATCCCGCAAGGCGGACGATATGCGACAAACTTGACCGACAATCTGGCCGCGGTCTTCGCCCGCTGCGAGGGTCTCAAACCGGAATACGTGAAATTCTTCCCCGGTTCCAGCGAGCCGCTTCATCACGCGGTCCTGTGTTTCACCTCGCCGGACAAGAGCTATGTGACCGCTGACCCCGGGTATGAGGCAGGATTTCACGCCGCCAATTACGCCCGTGCTCGTGTCGTCAACGTACGCTTGACAAAAGATTATGCGCACGACGTCAAGGCTATGCTGGCCGCAGCTCCTGACGCGGGCCTTTTCTATATCTGTACTCCGAACAATCCGACTGGCACCCTGACCAGCCACTCGGATATTGAATACCTGCTGAACCACAAGCCGAAACGTTCGATCGTGCTGGTCGACGAAGCCTATATCCATTTCGCCGATGCAACTTCGGCGATTGACTTGGTCAAAGCAGATAAGGATGTAATTGTCCTGCGTACCTTCTCGAAGATTTACGGAATGGCAGGCTTGCGCTGTGGAGTTGCCATCGCCCGGCCGAACCTCTTGGAAAAACTGTCCGCCTACGGCGGCTGGAATGCTATGCCGGTTACTGCCGTCGTCGCAGCCATGGCGAGCCTCAGGGACACGCAACTCGTGCCCGAGCGAAAACGCCTCAACGCGAATACGCGTGCCTCCACTTTTCAGTGGCTGGACAGTCGCGGTTACTCATACATTCCGTCCCAGTCCAACTTCTTCCTGTTGGATACGAAACGGCCCGCCAAGGAAGTCATCGATGGAATGGCCTCTCAGGAAGTGTTCATCGGAAGAACTTGGCCGACCATGCCGACATGGGTTCGAATTACCGTAGGTAGTGAAGACGAAATGCAACGTTTCCAAATTGCTTGGCAGCGCGTTATGAATTCGACTGCGATCGGCAAGGTACCGCAGAATAAGAAATCGAGTCGCATACATTTGGATGGAACCGTGATCCCGGCATAACTTCACTGGATCGCCTACCAAATGCAATTTCAATCGGCGTTCAACCGGGCTGCCGATCGCTCCGTGTCTCTTCGGGCACAGCCTCGCAATCGCTGTCCCGTTTGCCATCGTTCTAATCGCCGACCACACTCAGCAGCACCGGCAAGCTCGCAACGAAGCCGCTGGCAGATGAAAGCTTCCCGGTTCCCGGAAGTTGCTGCGACCACGAACGGCGTCGAGCGGCCGTTTTAGTCTGCCAGTCAGAACCGTTGCAACTGGACCACGT
>JBPYDQ010000569.1:0-6049 GCA_051986135.1 Terriglobales bacterium
GGGCATTCGCGTTTAGGGATGGACGCTATTTCTGTTCGTTTGCGCTGTTTCTTGAGGCGTGTTGGTTCCATTTTCTTGTCGGCCCAGTCTGCGTTCAGGAGACCAATTTCGCTCAATCAGGAGGTTAGAACTATGTCGCGCATCAACTTCGTCAGGCTATTTTCTGCTCTTGTCCTTGTGTTTGGAGCTAGTAGTGCCTTCTCCACGTCAACCATCACCTACGAAGTGGGAACGTGCATGCCGGGCCTTCCCAGCTTCTCGGAGTATTTCCGTCAACTATTTCTTCGAAAACATCTGCCTGGCGCTGACGTGAACGATCCACGAATCCGGCAGCGTGTGCTGGACGAACGACGTGGAACGGTAGCACTCACCTTCGATTTCCGAGTCGGACAAAGTGAATATCCGACAAGGCGTTCCTAGGTTGCCGAGAAATCGCAATAACGCGAATTGAGCATTGACCGGCGATCGGGCCTGAGCGAAAACGCTGTTTGTAATAGCTGTTTGTAATAATTTGATAATGGCTGCTGGGCCGGAGCTAGGCACGAACGATTTTGGAGTCTAGCTAGTTTCTGCTGCAAAACTCGAAAAGCCGCACCAAATCCGAGGTTCCGCAACAATAAACAGTATATTTTCTTTTTCCTTGCAATGTGTGTACGTCTTGTGACATATATGCGACATGCATTGCAAATCTGAATCGCTCACCGATGTCCAGCGTTGGTTTCAGTCCCATGCCGCCGGCCTTTGGCCCGCCGCTCTTGGCTCGCTCAGCTTACGCCGCAGCCGTTGCATCCGTAAAAATTGCCGCGCTTGCGCGAGTGGTGAAAAACATCCCAGCTGGGTCTTGTGCGGCCATCTCCAGGGCAAACGCTTCTCCGTCTACGTGCCCGAATCTCTGGTCCCGGAAATTCAGCGTTGCTTGCAAAATGGCCGAGCCCTCCAAGATCTGCTCTACGCCTCGGCCCTGCGCTACGTGCAGGCTTTGAAACAAAGCGACATAGCCCAGCAATCCTAAGGCGGAGGTTCTATCTCCATGTCTCGCGTCACCGCTCCACAAGTCAGCTTTGCCGATTGGGAGTTGATGCACCAGGGATCAACCATCGACCCTTTGCTGGCGCAGATCTCCGCATTGCTCGACCAGGAAGAAGAAATCATCGAGAGGATCCGTCTGGATCTGGAAGGCGGCTTGATACGGCCGGCCATGGGCCGCAGCGGTTTGACTCCGGCCCAGGTGCTGCGCTCGTTGGTGTTAATGCGGGTAAAGTCCTGGGACTATCGCGAGCTGCGCGAACGTATCGCTGATGGTTATAGTCTGCGCCAGTTCACTCACTTTTATGCCCAGGTCGTCCCCCAGCACCACGCTTTCAATCGTGCTTTTAACCGGCTCACTCCGGAATCACTGCGCTACATCAACGAGCTGATGGTGCAGACGGCGGTGGAGTTGGGACTGGAGGATGGTGACCGACTCAGAGTGGACACCACCGTCGTTCAAAGTGAGATTCATCACCCCACCGACAACACTTTGCTGGCGGATGCGGTCCGCGTCATCACCCGACTGGTTAAACGCGCGGGCGAAATGGTTCCTCGGGCGGTCAGCTGGTTCCATAATCGCAACCGCTCCGCCAAACGCCGCAGTCAAGAGATCCAACGTATGACCAGCCGTGAACGGCAAACTCGACAAACCAGGAAATACCGCGAACTAATCGAGATTACGCAAGACGTGGTGCAGAGCGCCCGCGTTGTGCTACATGAGAGTCAAAAGGCCACCAGGTCGGATGTGCTCGAGGCTGCCAAGCTCCAAGGTTTGCGCCAAGCGATTGAGCACTATTGCCAACTGGGAGACCAAGTGATCGATCAGGCCCGCCGCCGCGTACTGGAAGGCGAGAAGGTTCCCAACGCGGAAAAAGTGTTTTCTATTTTTGAACCCCACACGGACCTGATCAAGCGCGGTAAGGTGTGGACGCCAGAGGAATTCGGTCACAAAATATTTCTCGCAGAGAGCGAGCAAGGCTTGATTACGCAATACGCGGTGTTGGTGGGAAACCCGCACGATCAAGATCACGTGGAAGTTTCGCTCGAGCACCACCACGCCACCTTCGGCCATGCTCCCCATTGCTATGCGGCCGATCGCGGTTTCCAAAGCGCGGAGACCGAAAAGGCCTGCAAACGGCATGGAGTCAAGCAGGTTTCCCTTCCGCAATGTGGCGGCCAGAAAACTCCTCAGCGCGCCGCATACGAGAAGACACCAAAGTTCAAACAAGCCCAGCGCTTTCGCGCCGGCATTGAGGGACGCATTTCTGTCCTCTTCCGTGGCCGCGGCATGAAGCGTTGTCGAGCCAAAGGTCGAGAGCGCTTCGAGGTATTCGTGGGAGCCGCCGTCTTGGCTAACAATCTCTTGCGGATCGCCGCCTTACTCGACAGCCAGGCAAGACGAAAGACTCAAAGAAGTCCACTCGATAAAATCAAAGCGGCCTAAACCAACCTGCCCCTCTATCCTTATCCTTCCACCCATTACTACCTCGACGTGCCTTCTATGGCTGTTCACTCACGCAACACTCCGCACTGGTAAACCTCGCATGCACCTCGACTGCTCTACACCTCTGCTGGTGCACATCTTTCTCGTATTACAATTGCCCATTGCCACCCTGCTTTCACTCTGTTTTTCCGTCAAAAATCGCTTTTCGCAGCAGAAACTAGCTAGCTACATTTCACAAGGTCATTCGTGCCCGCCCTCTCTCCCTCGGCTATCGTGTGATCGTGCCATCAAAGACCCCTGATCCGGTCAACGTCGCCAGATCGACATCGACGTGGATCGCGATACTGCCGCTTGCATTTGTGTAAGTCCCAGTACCGGACGAAATCGTTCCCGTACCGTCGCATACCGCTGCCGTTTGGCTGGTGAAGCGACACTGTTCATCAAGGTCGATCATGATCACGTCACGGCCATCATTTCCGGCGGGAGTGATAAACCAATTGCCCGCAAGGTGCAGGGTTAACAGGTTTACCGTGTGCGGAATTGTTATCGTGAAGTGGGCAGTGGGGCTGGCCTCGCCTGAACCTTGAGCCAACACGAACCAAGTCGGTGGAGAAGAAGAGACCACCTTAGGCGTGGTGAACACCGCGGTCCACTGGCCTTTAAGGGGCTCTCTCTGTTGGGCAAGTACCGGTGCGGAAATGCAGAGTAGCGCGACAATCAAATTGAGACACTTTCTTGTCATTTTCATCCTCCTGAAGCTGAATGTGCTCTTCCTGCTTCACGGGTAAACTGTCGCTCGACGGTAACTGCGGATCAAGAACCAAGTCCGTGGTTTTGTGGTTCCCTCGCAAGTTGCTGATCTCCATAGCCTAAGGACGGGCAGGTGGCTGAAGGAGGGTTCCGCGCAGAATCGTGATAAAATTTGGCCACTTCCGGGGTTTAGTCGATGGAACCGGTGCCCCGCCAACCGTGCATACTGAAATTCGGTGTATTTGAGATTGACCTGGAGGCCGGTGAGCTCCGCAAATCTGGTATGCGTCAGAAGCTTGCCGCACAGCCCTTTGGCGTATTGCGGGTGTTGCTGGAACGTCCAGAGCAGCTCGTCACCCGCGAGGAACTGCAGCGCCGTATCTGGCCCAAGGATACCTTTGTTGATTACGAGCTTGCCCTTAAGAAGGCAGTCAGCCGCATCCGTGAGGTGCTTGGCGACTCAGCGGAGAATCCCCGCTTCATAGAAACCCTCTCTCGTCGTGGATACCGCTTTATAGCGCAGGTGAGCGCCAGTGTGGCCGATCGACAAACCGCGTCGCCCAATTTGAGCGCCACACGTGATTCCATTGTTGTACTTCCCTTTATCAATATCAGCACCGACACTGAGAACGAATTCTTTGCCGATGGGATTACTGAAGAGATCATTAATGCGCTGGCTCAGATCAGGGAACTACATGTCGTGGCCCGAAGTTCGGCATTTTCCTTCAAGGGAAAACACATCGACCCCCGTGTCGTGGGGGAGCAGCTAAACGTGCGAACAGTTCTTGAAGGAGGTATACGGAGAGTTGAAAACCATCTCCGCATCACGGTGCAGCTGGTGAACGCTGCGGATGGTTACCATCTCTGGTCGGAACGGTACGATCGCGAAATGAAGGATGTGTTCGAGATTCAGGACGAGATTGCCCGCTCGATTGCAGAACGGCTAACGGTGGGGTTGGAGAGACACGAGCAGGAACCGCTGGTGAAGGCAGCAACAAGCAACCTAAAGGCTTACCAGCTTTACCTCAAAGGTCGCGCTCTTCTGTACAAGCGTGGTCTAGCAGTGCCGCGAGCCTTAGAGTGCTTCCAACAAGCAGTTGCACTCGACGACAAGTACGCGCTCGCTTGGGCTGGCCTCGCTGATTCATACACGACGCTCGGTTACAGCGGGTTCGTACATCCTGCGGCGACCATGCCAAAAGGGATCGAGGCCGCTCGATGCGCGGTAGCACTCGATCCCTCACTCGCGGAAGGGCACAACGCCTTAGCAATGGCCTGCCTGATGGGCACGTGGGACAAAGTTGAAGCCGCGCGAGAGTTTGTTCGTGCACTGGAGCTGAATCCGCGGTACATCCAGGCCCGTGATTGGTACGCCTTATTCTATCTTCAGTGCTGTGAGGCGCAACTTGAAGAAGGCGTGGCAGAAGCGAAGCTGGCTCTGGAATCCGATTGTCTCTCAGCGTATGCTAGTGCCCTTTTCGGATTCATGTGCTGCATTGCTGGAAGGCTTGCTGAGGGTCTGCAAGTATGTGAACGTGCCGTAGAATTGGACCCTGAATCTTTTATCGTGCGCTGGTGCTACCACGTTAGCCTGTATTGGTCCGGACGGTTGGAGGAGGCCGTTGCCGTTGGCGAACTCGCAGTGGCAATGTCCGGCCGGCATCCATGGGGCATGGGGACCCTCGCCGCGACCCTGGCAGACTGGGGAAAGTTTTCCGATGCAGAGGCAATCTACGCCGAACTGATGGGCCGGGCACGGCGGTCCTATGTTCCGCCTTCCATACTCGCTCTTACCGCCGCTGCGGCTAGAATCCAGGACGAAGCCGTTCGTCACGCCCGCGAAGCCTTCGAAATCCGTGACCCTATGTCCCAATTTTTCTTCTCGAAGATACACCGGACCAGCGCCCGGCTGCTCGCGGATCGGCGCTTCTACGAGATCCGCGCGGACATGGGATGGCTGTTAAGGTAAAGGGTTGGTTGGTACGTTAGGTCGCCCAAGACTCGAACGAATCAAGAATGCGGCTCCTTAACGTAATATCAAGCGCTTAATGACCTCAATACTGGCGAAAAAAGGCGCAGACCTGTTGCTATCGTAACTTCAAGCTCAGAGGCACTCCCCGTCTACGTATCATTGCAGGTTGTCTCAGGACCTAAGAACGATACCGAGGAGAACGCCCCATGCTTGAGTTTATCGCTAAACACCAGGAAAAAATCGTCGGCACACTCTCAGGATTTGACCGCCTAGTATTTCGCGGACACTTGCGCTCCATCGGTCATCCGGATGGGATGATGAGCTATCTCTGCACAAACCAAGTCCTCCTCAAGAACTTCGGCGACCATGTGCAGAAGGTCACTGAAGGCTTGAAAGAAGCTTCCTTATTGGAAGCGAAAGCTTCTGGACGTCCGGTACAGTATCTGAACTCCAGCCAGATCGACAAAGAAACCATCGGCCGCAAGATCCTGGCCCAGGATGGCGTGCGCAGCGGGCTGGTGTGCGTGCTCAGCTGCCTCGAACCTTGCTGGCAGTTCGAGATCCGTCGCAATCGCCTGAAGAAAAAGCTGGAGCTAAAAATGCGTCCCGGCAAATGTCTGTTTCTCTACCACTACCAAGTCCACCCCATCTTCGGCTTCCTCAATGCTCGCATTCAGACCTGGTTCCCTTTCTCCATTCAAATCTGCCTCAACGGACGGGAATGGCTGGCCTGCCAGATGCAAGCCGCCGGTCTCGACTATGTGCAGCAGGACAACTGCTTTCCCTGGGTTGCCGACTGGACGAAAGCACAGCGTTTGCTGGATCGTCAGCTCAAAACCAAATGGCCCAAGCTG
>JBPYDQ010000570.1:0-4996 GCA_051986135.1 Terriglobales bacterium
CAAGTGGTGCCGACGGTGTTCTGTGGGATAGCTGTGTGTTGGCCTATGAGGAAAAGCGAGGCATCAAGCGAAAATCAACACACATCGTTGACAAAACCAGAATGATGCAATTGAGCCAATGGCATAAGGAGGGATGCGTTTCAGGGGTGTAGGCCAAGCGATTTCCAGTGTCCGCAATGACTGAATGAATAGAACGTACACGACCACAAAGGAGAGTTGGCCCGCCTCGACGCCGCAGTTGAACAGGAGTAGGGCTAACGGGATGTCAGTATGAGGGATTCCGATTCGCGTAAGCGTTCCCGCAAACCCGAAGCCATGCAGCAGTCCGAAACTGAAGGCGACGATCCAGGGGGCACGAGAGGTAAGTGTTTCAATTCCGCGTTGCTGCTTCAGGATCTCCGACGCCAGGAAGATGATGCTCAGGGAGATGACTGCTTCTACGGGCAGCGTCTTTACGCGGACGATGCCAAACGTTGCCAGGGCCAGCGTTATTGTATGGGCCAAGGTAAACGCGGTAACAGTCTTCAGCAGCATGGACGCATTGCGAACGATCAGCAGGAGACCGAAAATAAAGAGAAGATGATCCAATCCATAAAGAATGTGCTCCACGCCAAGTCGGATGTAGCCCAGCCGATCGGTGGTCTGCTTTGTATCACGCGTGATCGTAAACGATGATTCGATGGGGCGGAGCATCTTGGTCAACGTCCCGCCATCCGCGAATGTGATACGCAGAAGGACATCCGTCATTGTGCGATCGAGGCCTTCGATCGTGACCGTCTGCCCTGGGAGGGCGACACTGGTTTGAGGAATCGTCCACTCGCGAATCAGGTACGCGTCCGAATTGGAGTTTGCCGCTTCGTTTCGATCGAGCCAACCTGAGGATAGATGTGGTACGAGCCGGACCGCTACCTCGCCCATGATCGGCTGCTTCCATAGCACGCGGACGTTGTGGTGGCTGTCTTCGGTGATCTCCAGGTAGCCCGGACGAATCTCATGCGCTCGCAGCGAAGCCGATGCAACGATGACGAACATCCCGAAGAAACAAAAGATACGTCGCCCCATAACCCTCATCGCAGATAGGCGCGCTCTACGACATACTCTTTCGCCAGCGCATCATACTTCGCCTTGTTTGCCTTCTCTTTCATGTCTTCTACGTATGCCGCTCTTACCTTGTCCTGAATTTGCTTGAGCGGCGGCACGCTGGCTTCTTCGCGGTGAGACACATAAACCAAGTGCCATCCGTAACCCGAGCGTACTGGCCCAGCCCATTGTTTAGTGGGAGTCACAAATGCTTTCTCGACAATCGGGCTGCCGCCAAACTGTTGCAGCAGGTCTAGCCGCTGAACGTCCCCGTAATCGGTTTGCAATGGGAAGCGGTCCCCAAGCTCGGGAGCTCGTGTAACAGCTCGCGACTGGAGTTTCGTGAGGGCCTGTTCCGCGCGCGAGTAGGCAACTGCATCACCACCGTGGTCGGGGCTGAAGTAAATATGTGTGAACGTCACACTTGCCGGTTGGAGGAAATCGTTACTGTGGCTATCGTAGTAATGTTGCAGTTCCTCAGCTGGGGGTTCCGGCACAGCGACTAAATCGCGTTGAAGAAAAGCGAACTTGGACGCGAGGCGGCGGCGAACGATCTCGTCATCAGTGTCCAACCCCATGCGTTTTGCTTCGCGGAACTGCACCTCTTCGCGAACATAGTCGTCTATCATCCCGTCAAGCTGGCTCCTGGATGGGGGCATACCCATTTGCGCCTCATAAAGCGTGATGAAGTGCACCACCAGCTTCTTGTCGATGACAATGCGTTGTGCCGCGTTGTCACGGTGTTTGGTCGAGAGTGCAGAGGCGACAAAAATCAGCACACCAAGCAGCAAAAAATGCACTAGCGGCTCGCGCACGATCCTTCGAACTACTGATCTGATCCTTCGCGCAGACTTGCCTGCAACAGCTGCTTCAGGATGCCCGGTTCGAATGAATGTGAAGCTCATGAATTTCTCACTTTGGCGTTGGCGAATACCAAATCGGTGAAGTCCAAGCACGTTCCTGAATCGTGTTTCCCATTTTGTCATTCAACGGCAGGTTGTACTTGACGGCCCAGATCGTTGACCACCGTGGCGTTGGAATCTCGAGCACGCGGGCGTAGTAGGTGGCGTACGACTGCGGATCAAACTCGGGATCAGTCCAGACGCCGGAGAGCTCAGTTGCCCCAATCGTGTTGGTGAATGTGGCAGTCTTCAGATCAACAGTGTTGCCGACAGCCGGAACCTTGCCGGTCTTGGGGTCTGGCTTGCGGTCACCGCTCCACGCAACATCAAATATCTTCTCGTGACTATTGCCGTTCTTGGTCCAAACCTTGATGATCTGGATGCGATCGAGATTCCCCATACGCGGGTCTTTGAGTGCCCACACCGCAAACACTGGCCCTTTTGCGCCCGAAGCACCGGCAGGCAAGTCAGAGCCCATAGGAACGCCGCCGACATAAGCAGCCTTTACCCAGTTTGATTGCTTGATGAGATCGGCTGGATAGTTCCAGCTACCGAAGAAGCGGACTTGGATGCGGTTGCCGGATGTTCCAAATGTTTCCTTGCGTTTGAACGCAGCAAAGATCGACTCTCTTGTGTTCTCTTCAGCCCATGCCCCGGTCAGGCCCTCAACACCGACTGTGATAGGAGGTTCCCCACCGATCGATTCTCTTTGGCTGAGCACGAGCTTCGGATCATTGTCCTGATTACCGTGCGAGCCCGGATAGTTATCTTCTTCCGTGGAAGAGATGCCGGAGTGAAAGTCGGTGGCGGCCTCGACCCCGTATTTAAAGGGATTGGCTCCGATTTTCTCCTGAAGTTCCTGACCGACTCCGTAGGCCTGACGAACATAGCTGCCCGTCTTGAAGTTCGCTCGAGCTGGAGACCCAACCAGCGTTTCCCATAACTCAAACCTGGCGAACTCGTCATTCGGAGATAGAAGCGGGTGCGTCTCGCTCTGGCCCTTGCCCTGGGCGATTTCGACGAGGGGTTCATTCGCCATCCGGCGCTCTGCGTAGTCCCGGGTAATGGGTTTTCCGGTAAGCGTTTTGGTGTCGAACATCAACCCATTGCTGGCGTTGCCATTATGAGGAATCGCGATGACATCATCGCCGGTCTTCCGAGCATTTTCCAGATAGGTCCAAAGCAGTTCAGGATCGGGTGAGTCAAAGGCCGAGTAGACGGCCGGTGGAACCTTGCTTCCCCGGAATATGATGCAGCGGTGGAGATTCTGAGGCTTCTTGCCTTCGGCGAGAGGAGCGGAGGTCCATTCAAACCCGATAAAGGTCGTGAACTTTCCGGGCTCATA
This sequence comes from Terriglobales bacterium, assembly GCA_051986135.1. GTDB lineage: Bacteria > Acidobacteriota > Terriglobia > Terriglobales > Acidobacteriaceae > Gp1-AA122. The sequence continues at coordinate 3,328 of JBPYDQ010000570.1, forward strand.
GTTTTTTTCTGCAGCATCGATGACTTGCTGCCAAGCTGCCTTGGAATACGCTGGATCATTAAGTTGAGCATCCGCCCTTCCGGACAGCACCCCCGTAATTATTTTCTTGAACGCGGCAGCGGATACCGCGGGATCATTGTCATTTATCTTCGCCCAGTCTGTTTTCGACAGCGGACTGTTCGGATCAGCGGTCATCGGCAACGCTCCCAGATACTCGGCGTGATCTGTCACGGCAAGGAAATCAAGCGGTACCTTGCGTTGTTCCGTCTTGCCGAGATAGTTCACTGGCTGTCCCTTGGCATAGGCGTATGAGTCGTTTGGACGCGTATTGGTTCGGAGAATGTACGCGTCAAACGAGAGCCCGGTGTGCAGGTGCGTATCGCCGAAATAGGCATTGCGCAAAGGATTTGCGGGCCGACGATTGGATGCCGATTGTGATGTTGCCTCCGGAGTTAGCTTCGACGACTTATTTGTGCATGCAGCGAGGGAGAAAAGAAGACCTGCCGATACTAGGTAGGCGAGCGAGGTTTTCACGACATTCTCCTTCGAACGAATTGGCGATTAATGAGGCGCTTGATTCCTTGCGAGAGCCATAACCATTAAGCCCGTGGCAGCCACCCAGCTGCCCACAACACGAACAGCGATACGAGTCCATGGACGCTGGAGCCGTCGAACCAGGCCTATTCCATACGTCGTTACGATCAAACCAGCGCATCCAACTCCGAGGATGAATTTCGGCGCGGACATGGTCGAACTGATCTCGAGACCCTGAGTTGAGCCAAGAATGAATCCGTATACGGTAAAGAGTGCTGCAGCAGCCATTGTCGGGGCTCGCCATGACAATGCAACGCAAATGCCGGTGATGCTCATAACGGCAGGGCCCAGCCATTCCGCAGCACGCGGCAACCAATTGGAAGATACGTAAAGCAAGGCTATGGTGGCGGCGCTCACCATCAGCGCGATCGGGAAGGCCGCCAGTGCCGCTATCGCCGCTTCGCGCCGTTGCTGCCCAGCGAATAAAGCCAAAGCGATCAGTGGGAGAATGAAGTCGAGCGATGTAAGCGGATGCAACACTCCGGCGTAGAAGTCGCCGACGCCCTTGATAGGGTGAGCTGAGGCGAGCGCCGGAAACGTCGCGATACATGCACTCACCAGTACAATTCGACGTATCTGCATCGCATCCTCTAACTGGTTAGCCGGAGAGCATCTCTAACCAGGAAGATACTGGAGCATGCGACGCCAGCACCCGCTAGTCGCAAAATGCGGGCTCCGAAGGGCCATCGATGGATGGTGCCGAGCAAGATGCCGAAAACATGCAGCGTCCCGGTGGCGAGTACAAATGCCATGCCAAAAGCTAAAGGTTGCGCGGCATTCGGCAGTTCTTTGCCGTGGGAATAGCCATGAAAGATGGCGAAGATTCCGACGATGACAGCGGCAAGCCAGAAGGGAAGCCGCGCTGACAGGGTGATCATGAGCCCAAGCACAAGCGCCGAAATTGCCACGCCCACCTCGACTCCAGGAAACGCCATGCCGCGAACCCCTAGAACTCCGCCAAAAGCCATCACCACCGGAAATGTGACCGGCAGCAGCCATATCGCAGGTTTCCCGAGCTGCGAGCCCCAGATCCCAACGCAGACCATAGCCAGAACATGATCGAGGCCCGAAAGTG
>JBPYDQ010000571.1:0-8298 GCA_051986135.1 Terriglobales bacterium
AAGGCGGGAAACGCCAAGGAACTCAGCCAGACAGGGCAGAATTCACGGCAAAGTAATCCTCAAGGTTGCATAAAATTCGGGTTCCAAAAAGAGGCAGACGCTTCCTCTACATGGGCATCTCAACCGACGTACTTCTCAGAAGGCAATTATGGCCGTGAAGTCGAACGCGTATATCGATCAGACGCTAGCGGCTTCAAAACCCGCATCAAAGAACATCCGGCATGGTGCCCTCGGTTCGACGCCGTGTGGGCGCCCACACTGCTTCTCCTCGACAGCGAGGGCAAGGGCGCGAGCGGTTGGGTGCAATCGGAGGAGCTGCAAAGCAGTCACCCGTCCAGCGCGTGGGCGAGCAAGGCGATCCCGTGGCTGCCGAAGGAATCGAAAAAGGAAGTTGCGTGATGTCGTCAGTCGTCGCTCAGGACAAACGTGGGTGGCCTGCCCGGCCGCTGCAGCAGTGGAAAGACGCGTGCGCCACCCTGCACATGTGGACGCAGATCGCCGGGAAAGTTCGTCTCAACTCCGGCGCCGGCCCAATTCGTGAATCTGACGGAGAAGTGGTTCGCCTTAGCCAACCGCAATACTTGAGCAACCTACCGCCGCTCAGAATCTTGGAATAGGAGGCGATATGCCTAGCATTGAAGGACTTCATCACGTAACGGCGATTGCCGGCGAACCACAACCAAATATTGATTTCTACACAGGTGTTCTCGGACTCCGACTTGTGAAGTTAACGGTAAATTTCGATGATCCGACTACATATCATATCTACTACGGAGATGGCCAAGGACACCCAGGAACGATTCTGACGTTCTTTCCCTGGCCGGCTTCATTCCAGGGCCGTATCGGCACTGGACAGTTGACCGTAACATCGTTTGCCGTGCCGGAAAAGTCTCTGCCGTACTGGCGAGAGCACCTGCGCAAAAGGGGAGTCCAGTTCGAAAATGCGCGCTCAGACTTCGAAGAAGAAGTCCTGTTCCTAAGAGATCCTGATGGCCTTCAACTTGAACTGGTGAGCACATCAAACGCAAACCCCGACAGGGTATGGGAACGCGGCGCGGTGCCGACCGAACATGCGATTCGCGGATTTCACCGTGTGACGCTTTCGGAAAACGGATACGAGCGTACCGCGTCCTTGCTGACCGAAACCCTAGGTTTCAAACAAGTCGGCAAAGAGGGCAACCGCTTTCGCTACACCGTCGCTAATGGAGAACCCAGCTCGGTTGTCGATGTCATCTGCGCTCCCGAGGGCCGTCCAGGAAGAGTTGCAGTAGGTACTGTGCATCACGTTGCCTGGAGAACGCCATCCAATGCTGAGCAAGTGCAATGGCGAGACACGCTCACGAAACACGAATATGATGTGACCCCTATCATCGACCGCCTGTATTTCCATTCCATTTACTTCCGAGAACCAGGCGGCGTCTTGTTTGAGATCGCAACTGATCCTCCCGGTTTTGCGACCGACGAGACTGAGGAGCGCCTTGGCAGATCGTTAAAACTGCCGCCCTGGCTTGAGAAAGCCCGTCCCGAATTAGAACAGTTGTTGCCGCGGATCGAGCTGCCAAACATCGGTGGAGGACAAGCCGATGAAGCCGCATGATGATCTGGGCTTCGTGCATGTTTTTGTGCCTGCCGAGCGGCCTACCTCCCCGACGCTGCTGCTGTTGCACGGCACGGGCGGTGATGAGCGGGACCTGCTGCCGCTTGGAAGAGAACTGTGGCCCGGTGCCGCTCTATTGGGCATCCGTGGCAAGGTACTGGAGAACGGCATGCCCCGGTTCTTCCGTAGATTTGCGGAGGGCGTCTTCGATGTTGAGGACTTGAAGGTGCGCACAAATGAGCTAACTCAGTTCATCGATGCCGCCGCAAAGCATTACAGATTCAGTAAGCGGCATCTGGTTGCGGTAGGCTACTCGAACGGCGCCAATATTGCTGCAAGTTTGATCTTGCTCCACCCGCATGCCTTGGCGGCAGGCGTGCTCTTCCGAGCGCAGGTTCCTTTCTCGCCAGATCTGGTGCGAAATTTCACCGAGCTTTCGGTATTCATCGCCGCTGGCATTCGAGACCTAATCGTCCCGCGCGATCAGACGGAGCAACTTGCCGCCATTCTGCAGAGTGGAGGAGCCGATGTCTCGATGTTCTGGCATCGTGGGGGACACGAACTAGGCGATGACGACGTCGGCGCGGCGAAAACCTGGTTGGCGCAGAAGATGACAAAGAGACTGGCTGCCTAGATTCGCGCCGAGCTGCGCTGCAGCTCGCAACCTGCCTGCGGCTTGTTCATGAATCGCGGCGACCAGGTGCAGCATCAAGCAGAGCATGCGTTATTTAGTACGAGCGCGCGTTAAACCCGGACGCGGTAAGCCCTTGCTCAAAGCCATTGAAGCCGGGAGGCTGGGGCGGGGGTCCGTTGCCGAAGGCGAGTATCTCAGGAACATGCATGAAGCTCGCCAGCTGGCGGGGGAAGAAGTTCGCTGGGTTGAAGTTTGTTATTGTCCGACGCCGCTGCAAGAGGAAACGCCATATTGGGAAGAGTTCTTCGAACTGGTAAAGGTGCAGGACGCGCATGACCGGAGCAAGTGTCGCGATTTCAATGGCAGTGAGCCCTGGGCTTGCGGCGATTGCGATTGCACGGCACGGCTGGAAAAGAAGCTCAGCAACACGGGACGCCCTTTTCTTCAGACCCTGGCAAAAGCCTCTGGTGAACGCTGACCAGACCCAGCCAGGGTTTCGTTCTGGCGATTGTCGTTCCACTTTTCTCTCGATACGCGGGAGCATCAGCTACAGATCGCAACGATGACATAGCGTGCGCCGGCAATCCATGCGCGCGGAACGTAGAATTCACCTTTAACCATTCGCCCAGTAATCCCGTCCTCAGTCTGAGCCTTGTTTCGCAGGGCTGCGGGCCATTTGCCGAGGACAGCACATATACGCTGCCCTCGTGACAGGTAATCGATTCCACGCGAACGGTGTTTCAGAACGGATTGGCCAGCAATGGGCTCTTCATCACCATGGCCAATTCCAGCTATAACGCACTGGAGGTAAGCCTGCGCCACTCCCGCCAGCGGGCACCCATCCTCACCTCCTATACATACGCCAAATCCACGGATAACGCCTTCAGTGGGGGACCCGGCAATGGCGATCAGGGTGCGGGCGAGCAGATCAATCCGCTGAACCCGAGGTTATCCAGGGCACTCTCAGCGTTTGATATGACGCACAATTTCGTCGTCCGCTACTCCTACGAATTGCCGGTTGACAAAGTGCTGCGGGCGAACCGGCTGACCCGTGGCTGGACGATTACGGATATCACCCGATATACCACGGGCTTGCCTGTAACGATGACCGAGCAAGATGACACACTTCTGAGGACGTTCTGCACCGGTCCGACCTGCGCGGTTTTCGACACGCCAAACTACACGGTCCGGCCTACTAAACTTAACCAATCCGGGTTCGGGCGGGCCTTATTTCAACACTTCGCGGTTCAGTCCGCTAGCGCTCGGACAACTCGAAAACTCCCGCCGGCGTTTCTTTCACGGCCCAGGTTTGCTACTGGGATTTCGGTCTGACCAAGAACGTGCCCATCACCGAGTCCAAGTCGCTGCAATTCCGGACAGAGTTCTTTAACATCTTTAGCCATGCCAATTTCGGTTTACCGCCAGGTGACATCACTACTTCGTCCTTTGGGCTGGTCACGTCGGCCATGGACCCGCGTATCGGACAAGTCGCTGTTATGTTCCTGTTCTGAAATTCTGAGGCCGGGTGTCGGCAGCCATGCCGGCACCCGGCTCGTGTAACGCACTGCGGGATTTTGCTTTAAAGTGTACTGCGAGACGAGTAGAAGCCTAATGCCACACACTTTTCCAAAGCGAGTACTAGCGATCCTGACTGTTTCACTGGTGTTGGTGATGATGGGTGCCACGCCAGGCCAGCCCCAATCGTCCGCTGCTCCGCCTTTGTATCGTGACCCCAAGCAACCGATCGATGTGCGGGTAAACGATTTAATGAGCCGAATGACCCTCAAGGAGAAGGTTGGCCAACTTAACTTGCCTTGCGTGTACGTGGACCAACTCGGCAAGAGCATCCCAGAGAAGAAGGCGGCTTGCGTACGGTTCGCGGCTGGCACCTACACCGACGAAATCGGACCCGGCGCCGGATTCTTTACGCTCGCCGACACCATCCTGCATGAGGGGACGCGCGAGCAGGTCGAATACTTCAACGAACTTCAGAAGATCGCAACCACCAAGACCCGCCTGAAGATCCCGCTGCTCGAGGACGAAGAAGGTACGCATGGCGGCATGTTTCCCGGCGCCACTGTATTTCCGGAAGGCCTCGCCATCGGCAGCAGCTTTGACATGCCGTTAGTCGAGTCCATTTATTCCGCTGCGGCGCAGGAGTCCAGAGCGGTCGGAATTCATGCGCTTTCGACACTGGTGCTCGAACTTGATCGTGATCCGAGGATGGGGCGCAACGAAGAAGCGTACACCGAGGATCCCTATTTGGGTTCGCGTATCGCCGAGGCGATTGTCCGAGGAGCGCAAGGGACGAATCTGGCAGCGGAGGATAGAGTGATCGCGTTAATGACCGATTTCCCCACACAGAGCGAGCCGATCAGCGGTCTCGAGCGCGGTGCGATCGAGTTGTCCGAGCGTGCATTACGGGAAAACGTCCTGCCCCCGTGGAAGGCAGCCATAAAGAATGGCGCTCTTGGGGTGATGGCTGGATATCCCGAAATTGAAGATGTCCCGGCACACGGTTCAGAGAAATGGATGACCGGAGTCCTTCGCCAAGAGCTGGGGTTCAAGGGAATTGTAACCAGCGAGGGGGATGGCTTCGCGACGCTGATTTATGAGGGGATCGTTCCCACCCAAAAGGAAGCAGGAGCAATGGCGCTCCGCGCTGGTGTCGACCTGAATATCACTTACGAACCCGCCTACATGGGGCCCCTGGTCGAAAGCGTTCAGGATGGTTCGGTTCCTATCGAGCTGGTTGACCGCGCGGTGCGCCGGGTTCTGGAACAGAAGTTCCGCCTTGGTTTATTTGAGAAACCCTATGTTGACCTTCATCATGCCCAACAAGTGGTGCATTCGAAAGACCATCAACAGCTAGCTCTTGCTGCGGCCCGTGAGGGGATAGTCTTGCTGAAAAATAAAGACAATCTGCTGCCCCTGAAGAAAGACCTGAAAAAGATCGCCGTCATCGGACCCAACGCGGATAACGCAATTAACCTTTTCGGTGACTACTTCTCCCAAGTTGTGCTCCAGCCAGTCGCGACGATTCTCGATGCCGTCAAGGGAAAAGTGTCGAGCGGCACGAGGGTGGTTTACGCGAAAGGATGCACGATCAACGACCAGAACAGAAATGGTTTCGCCGAAGCCGTGCAAGCGGCAAAAAACGCCGACGCGACGATCGTCGTAGTTGGCGAGCAGGCGAGGCGAGAAGGCGCCCATGATGAGCCGCCCCCAACCGATGGTGAAGGCTATGACGTCGCTAGCCTGGACTTGACGGGCGTACAGGAGGACCTTGTTCGCGCTATTTACGAAACGGGGACACCTACAATTTTGGTCATGGTGAACGGCAGACCGCTTTCCATCCGCTGGGAAGCCGAGCACCTTTCCGCCATAGTTGAGGCATGGGAACCGGGTGAGCGGGGCGGCGAGGCCGTCGCCGATGTCCTGTTCGGCGACTACGATCCCAGTGGGCGTTTGGCTATCACGGTTCCCCGCGGGGTAGGCCAGCTGCCCGCCTACTACGACTACAAGCCGTCCAAGGCGTACTGGATCGAGGGGGGCTGGACCCACCGGGAAGGATATGTCGACATGCCGGGAACACCGCTCTATCCATTCGGATACGGGCTCGAGTACACCCATTTTCAATACAGCAATCTTCGCGTTGATCCCCCCGAAATGGAAAGAAACGGTAATACGCACGTCAGCGTAGATATTGTAAATACCGGCCAGCGCGCTGGCGTCGAAACCGTGCAGCTCTACATTCACGAGCGTTTTACTCCGGTTGCTACTCCGGTAAAGCAGCTTCGTGGATTTGAGAGAGTTCCACTTGAACCGGGTGAGAAAAGGACGGTGAGCTTTCGCTTAGGTGCTGAAGATTTCCAGTTGCTCGATCGTGACATGCATTGGGTGGTTGCGCCCGGGACCTTTGACATCCTGGTAGGCAAATCCTCGGCAGAGATCACAAGCCAGGCAACGTTCCGCGTTCAATGAACAGGCTGTTTGTCAGGAAACGGGCACGTGGTGGTGAACTGTGAAGCCGACGGAGAAGGAAACCACATTCGAAGCCGCTGAGATACGAATCAGAGTCAACTGGCTATCCATGGAGGTCCGCCCACCCGTTACCTGGCTACTGACACCAGAGTTCCCGGGTAGGTGATTGTGTTAACCGGGGCGACTACAAACGGACAGCATTCTTTTGCAAGAATGCGGAATAGCTTGGAACCTGACGCACACTCTCCAACGCGCCCACAATCCGATAGCCTGCATGGTCGGACACTTCGCGATCGGTGTGTTACTAGGTGGTAGCCTACTTGCTCGATGGACCACCACACGGTCTCGGCTGTCAGCATAATCGGTACATGCCTCGATGTCCTCGGTAGTCTCTATCTTGCCTACGACTTGCTGGGCGGACAACACGGTCCTTTGCGGCTGCTGACTCGCGCGGTCACGTACTCGGTTGTCTTTGGTATCGGGTACGGCCTCGGCCTGGGTCTCTTGTTTGGAATAGTTTCCGGAATTGCGACCGGCATCACCCTTTCAATCGAATTCAACCGGGCGGCGCGTGGGCGCGATCATTATTCGTTGCCTTGGGAAGGAGTCTTTTCGGCGATCCGCGGATTTGGCTTTGGAGCCGGGCTATATCGGATTGTGGGGCTTCGATTCGCAGTCGCATTCGCCCTTCTCATCACCATTGGCCAAATTTTTGCGTATACTCGGGGCATGCGCCCCGCCATAGATTATGTGGCGGCTCGCCGTCCTCGGCTTACGCGTCGTCAACTCCGGGGAACTTTGGTCCGCACGGTCGGATACATCGCCAGTGCCCTTATCTGCAGCACCTTCATCCATCACGTGGAACACACCTGGGCATTTGCGATTCGCGTAGGGCTGGTGACAGGTCTTGTTACCGCGGTCGGAATGACGGTGAATCCCTACATTGAGTACTATGCAGACAATCTTCCGGAACGGCGTCTCGGTGCGTTCGGGATTGTCCTCATCCTCTGCGGTTTTGTATTTCAATCGCTTCAGTATTGGCTGGCACTGTTTGATGTGCATCTGACGTAGTCAGCCGGGGCAGATATGACCAATCGAGGATTCCCAAGACACTTTGACGGAAGGCGTTTCTACAATCCGGATGCCCCTCAGGCGCCCGGCTTTCTCGATGTCCTTCGATGGAAGCTGACTAGCCGCCCTGAATCGTCGCCAACTTTTATTGCGGATGTCGAGCAATCCATACCACACCACAGCATGGAAACCAACCAAATCCGAATTACTCTGGTGAACCACTCAACGGTGCTCATTCAACGATCCGGCTTCAGTCTCTTGACGGACCCAATTTGGTCGGAGCGAGCAAGTCCTCTGTCATGGATAGGCCCCAAGCGGAGAAGGAAACCGGGAGTGCGGATCGAGGATCTTCCGCTCATTGATGTAGTTCTAATCAGCCACAATCACTACGACCATCTGGATCTGCCGACTCTGCGTCAGCTGGCCGCTCGTGGAAGTTCCACTTTTGTAGTGGCTGCTGGCGTTGCTCGCCTGCTTGGCTCTGAAAAAATCGGGCCCGTCCGTGAACTGGATTGGGGAGAGTCACTGGAGTCTTCCGGCCTCAGCATCCACTGCGTTCCGGCTTTGCACTTCTCGGCCCGTGGCATTTTTGATCGGAACAAGACCCTGTGGTGCGGGTACGTAATTGAATATCCCGAACGGCTCGTGTATTTCGCAGGCGACACCGGGTTCGGAAATCATTTCGCGCAGATTAAGGAAAAATTCGGCTCGCCAAACCTCGCGTTACTGCCCATCGGGGCCTATGAACCGCGCTGGTTTATGTCACCTGTGCATATGAGTCCCGAAGAAGCGATTAAAGCCCATGACATTCTCGGCGCCAAGACCAGCATCGCCATCCACCATGGAACCTTCCAATTGGCCGATGACTGCATTGACACGCCAAAGAAACGGCTGCTTGCTTGTCGGACCGACGATTCTTTCTTGATCCTCAATAATGGCCAATTTGCCGCATTGCCATAGCGATTGATAGTGAGGTACACGTCAATCTGAGGAAGCCTCCGGCAAACAAGGA
>JBPYDQ010000572.1:0-3001 GCA_051986135.1 Terriglobales bacterium
GAAGCGGGCAAGATTGCCAATCTAGTCCTACTTAATGCCAACCCTCTGGATGACATCCGCAATACACGGCAGATCGACTCAGTGATGCTAGCAGGGAAGCTGTTAGCGCGTGTCGATCTAGAAAACCTCTTGCAGGATGTCGCGAGGAAAGCGGCCGCGTCGCACTAACTGGTGCCCTTAGCTCCTTGGTTGGCAATTCGGAAGTGATCGCATAAGTGCCAATTAGCGCATTAGGAAAGGGCGCCCGTTTGGAGTAGGTTTTGAGTGCTGTACTCAAACTTCTCCAGAAAGGAGCACCCTTTTATCGAGGGACGTCACCTGGGTGACAACTATTGGGACAAAACTTGGGACAAAGAAGGGGCTGAAACGAGGGGTTTGTGTAGGCTAAGTCTCGCCGAATCATTGGATTCAAGCTGAGCTACTCGCCCAACCTGATCAACTCAAAACAATCCGCAACTTCATCAATCGAAAGCGCCGCGATGACTCCCGTTTTCCCCGTTGCGGTCGGCAGCCGCAGTAGGGCGGGTCGAAGGGCACCAGTCCTCCGGAGCCTCTCAAGAGCAAAGTCGATTGCCCGTATTTGATGCTTCCAGAGTTTCGCTGACGTTGCAACGTGGCCTCAGCTTCCGGATTGCCCATCACACATCCCGGTGCACCGCCATTATCATAGGAACGACCAGACGGTCCCGGAGTACGCCCGAGATAAAAAAAAATCAGGCCGCCGACACGTACCGGATAGCACGTACCGGATACGTGCTTGACAGCCTACCTGTTGTCAGTTCGTCGTTACTCCGAAGCCTTGTCTCGAAACAAATCGCAAGAATCTGAGTCTTTGACGTTCTAACATGGAACAAAGGTCAGCCCAAAGGTTAGGCACTACCAAGGACACCCAATGCCCGATGTCTTAGTGCTGATTGCTGTCCTCTTCGCAATCCTTTTGATCATTACCCCCTTCCTCGCACTTTACTTGCTGGGGAAATACAGAAGATTGCGCGAGGACTTTGACATCGCGCGTCAGGAGCAGTCCCGGGAGTCCACCCATCTTCGACGCGAAATCGCCGAGTTGAAGAAGCAAACCGCGTCTGCGGGCCCCGGAGCGACGGGAGCTCCGGAGAATATGGTAGAGCGCCCAGCACCCGCTCCGGCTCCTGTTCGAGAAGTGCCCGTCCCTCCTGAGCGCGTTAAGTTTCCGCCGCCGGTCCAAGTTCCGCCTCCTGCGGGAGTGCCCCCGCAGAAAGCGCCCGGACCGCCTTTCGCCCCTGTTTTGCCGGGGGCTGAAGTACTTACCGCGGCTAAGACTCCCGCGGATTTGAAACCTGCTGCCCCAACTACTCCGCCAGCGCCAAAGATTCCCTCGCCAATCGCCCCGATCGTGCCGCCACCCGCGAGCAAGCCACCTGCACCGCCGACTCAGGTACCAACCCCAAAGCCAGCGGTGCCGCCCAGCCCCCCGGCCCCGCCGCATCCTGCGGGAGAAAAGCCTTCGACCCTAGCGGCGCGAATCTCCGCGTCACCTGTGTCCGCGTTCAAAGTTTCTGCGGCCAAGGAATCTACGCCGAAGCGCACACTTCAGCAGCGCCTGAAAACGGTCTCCTCCATCGAGGAAACCCTTGGCACCAATTGGCTCTACAAGCTCGGCATCATTATTCTGGTTGTCGGCGTCGCGCTCTTCGGCATTCACGAACTGGGAACGCTTGGCCCGCTTGGCAAAGCTGGCATTTCTTACTTCACGGCGATCTTCCTTCTTGTCGGTGGCATAGCGCTCGAAAAGAACGAACGGTATCGGCTTATCGGCAGAGGAGGCATTGGCGGCGGCTGGGCGCTGCTCTTTTTCACCACCTACGGCATTTACTACGTCGGCCCAATGCGTGTTTTCCCGCCGGATGTAGCGTGGCTCACCGTCGATTGTGTGTTGATGCTGCTCGTCGCCGTGGCCATGGCGCTGCACACGCTGCACTATCGCTCGCAATTCGTAACCGGCCTAGCGTTCCTTCTCGGCTACTTCACCGTGGCGCTCAGTCAGAACAGCGTTTACAGCCTTTCTGCCGGCGTATTTCTGGCGATTGGTCTAGTTTCAATCGTCTTGAAAATGGGCTGGTTCGAGCTGGAAGTTTTCGGCATTCTCTCGACCTATCTCACGCACCTCTACTGGCTCTATCGCCTTCTTGGCCCGAACGGCGCGCAAGGTCACGCTTTCCCTGAGTATCACGCCAGCCTGGCCATCCTATTCTTCTACTGGCTTATCTTCCGGTTTTCCTACGTCAAGCGTTCGATCAAAAGTGACTTCGAGGAGCACGTTTCTACCGCCGCGGCCGTTCTCAACATGATGTTGCTGCTCGGCTGTTTGAAGTTTCAGTCGGTTGACCCGACGCTTGCTTATATCGCGCTGTTTGTTGTGGGAGCCGTCGAATTTGCTTGCGCGCAGCTTCCTGTTACCAAGCGCCGGCCCGAAGCCTTCATCGTGCTCACTGTGGCCGGTGCCGCGCTCATGCTGGCCGCCGTTCCGTCGCACTACACGGACAACCATGTCGCGATTCTTTGGCTCATCGGCACCGAGGTGTTCCTGATCGCCGGCGCTATGGTGAAGGAAGTCGTCTTCCGCCGCCTGGGCTTGCTTACAGGACTTCTCGTTGGCATCCGCCTCATCGGCTTCGATTTTCGCGATCTAATCAACGATCGGATGCGTTGGGAAAGGCTGGAGCTGAGCGCTGGAATCCTTTTCGCTTTCTGCGCCGTGGCGTTTTACATCAACGACCTCGCCATCGGCTCTCGCTGGAAAAGATTTTTCACGGCGTCGCCCGACCCCCAACTACTTACAGTTCATTCCTACCTCGGCGCGATCTCAGCAACCACGGCCGCATTGGCTTTGTTCACCCAGGACTGGACCGCCATTGCGTTCGCTGCGCTCATGCTCGGTCTAGCGGCCATCGGTCGCGCGCTCGAATCGCGCCATCTGCAAGTACAATACGCGCTTCTTGGCATCCTCGCATTCGGCCGGGCC
>JBPYDQ010000573.1:0-3984 GCA_051986135.1 Terriglobales bacterium
GCCGCGCCACAGGCATGAGCCAATGATCCTGCCGCGCCGCATACCGGGCGTTCGCTGGATTGATCGGCTGCCACAGGTCAATGCGGTCGCCGTAAAACGGAGCAAACCCCGGAGGCATGATTCCGACTACCGTAGAGACAATTCCGGTGTTGTGATTCGTGAAGCTTTTCCCAAGCACGCCCGGGTCGCCATGGAAATGCCTTTTCCAGAACGCATCACTGATAACTACCGCCTCGGTGAGTTCCTGCTGTTCGTCGGCAACAAAGGTTCGCCCGAGTACAGGTTTGACGCCGAGCAGATCGAAAAAATTCGGTGTGACGTCCTGAACGCGCATCGGCTCGGACCCGCTCGCACCCGAAAGAATGGAGGATTCCGTGCCGCTCGTTAACGCGATCTCTTCGAAGACATGACTGTGCTTTTGCCAATCGAGCACTTCGGCGATCGGCGGAGGCTGCCACTGATCGGGATGGCCCAGCGGCGTTTCCCAGATGGCCACCATCCGGTCTGCGCCGCGATACGGCAATGGCCTGTACAGCAGCGCGTTCATCACGCTAAAGATGGTACTGTTGGCCCCGATGCCCAGCGCCAGCGAGGCAACCACAACGGAGACAAAACCGGGATTTTTGCACAGGCTGCGCGCCGCATACTTTAGGTCTTGGATGAAGGTGTGCAAAAAGAAAAAACCTCGCATGTTCGAGCACCCCCCGTCAAACCGCCCTGCAATTTAGGTCTTTTGGGCTGCCCCTCAATTGACTCGGCCTGTAATTCAAAACGTTTCGGCGAGATTCTTGTTCCGTCAATTGGGTACCTCTGTTGGCCGCTTGCTGCTTCCCGATCTTGCGGCGAAGGGTCCAATGCGGGTCCCGGTTTCGAGCGCGTGCACCCAAACGCCATAATCCTGGATTGGCTTCGGCCACGCCGACTTGCCCGAGACGCACGGCCCGCTTTTGCCCGGTATTCCAAACCTCGAGGAACTTGTGCGACTGGGTCTAGCGATCGGTCATGATAGCTTTCCCTGGCCGGCATAGCGGGGTGCCCTCACTCCACCCGCTTGGCGTGTTGGTCGGCTCCGCCTTGGTGAAGGATCAGCTCCGTGGCGCGGCCCCGGGCGTCGGTTACAAACGTGATCTGGGCATCAACCACTTTCAAGAAGTAATCCTTATCGCTCTCCGGAAAGATTTCGAGTCGGGGCTGGTTGGTGGCCTGCTCGAAGAGATGATCGCCTTCGCGGGTAATGGCAATCGAAAAATTCGGCGCCAATTGATAGTTGCCGACGTAGCCCTCCCATAGCTTCGTATTCACCTGGGCTTGCTTGTGCTCCTTCGGCTCCCCGGTTGCCCCCTCGACCCGAGGTGCGTGCTGATCCCGGCCGCCTTGATGCAGGATCAGCTCGGTCGCCTGTCCCTGACTGTTCGCGACAAACGTAATCTGTGCATTGACGACCTTGGCGAAAAAATCATGGTCGCCTTCGGGGAATATTTCGACCTGTCCCTGCCCGGTTACCTGGGTCATGAAACGGTCGCCCTCCCTGCTGACCTTGAGGATGAAGCCCGGCGCTAATTGATAGCTGCCCACGTAGCCGTCGAATTTTTTCGGATCAATTTTCACCACCTTGCGCTCCGAGGTGAGCACCACGCTTCCGCCCTCGGCAATCGTGTGCAGATCCGTCGCAATCTCCTGAGGAGCCGACCCGTTCACGTTCCCGAGCACGACCACCGTGAGCTTTTCGTCGGGATAGTAGGCCAATGCTGTATTGAAACCTTCTATTCCACCTCCGTGCGCGATCTCTTCGTGTCCGTTGACAGAGTGTACGCCCAGGCCAAAAGCGTAGTCGTTTTTGAATCGCGTGGTCATCTTCTTCACTGACGCAGGCGAAAGCAGTTTTCCCCCGAATAGGCCTTGCTCCCAGCGCAGCAGATCTTCGGTTGTCGAATAGAGCCCGCCGGCGGAGAGTGGAATGGTCATATCGATGTAACCCGCATTGACGACTCCGTTTTGGCCCGGAGCGTATCCCGACGCGCGATTCTCAATGACCGTGGAGTTCGAGTCGTAGCCCGAGTCCATCATGCCCAAAGGCTTGAAGATGTTGTCCTCGACAAACTGGGCGTAGCTTTCGCCGCTGATCTTCTCCATCAGGTATCCCAGAAGGACGTATCCGGAATTGCTGTAACTCCATTTCTCACCCGGCGGGAAATCAAGCGGCTTGTCGCGAAAGCGCGTGACGAGTTCCTCGGGTGTCGCCGAGAAGGGTTCGAGCTTTCTGTAATCGGGGAAGCTTGTGAAGCTCGGGATTCCGGACGTGTGCGTCAACAAGTTAAAGATGGTGATCTTGTCCCACGCCGCCGGAGCGTCCGGCATGTATTTCTTGACCGGATCGTCCAATTTCAGTTTTCCCCGTTCCTCTAGAAGCAGAATTGATGCCGCGGTGAACTGTTTGGTGATCGATCCCAACCGAAATTTCGTTTTGGGAGAGTCTGGAATGTTCCACTCGAGATTGGCGAAGCCATAACCCTTATCGAGTAAGACGTCGTTTCCCCGGGCAACGAGCACGGCGCCCATGAACTGTTTATCCTTAGCGAAAGATTGCACCACCTGTTCCATGCGGGCGATGTTTGGTGTGGGCCCGGACTTCCCGTCTGATTGGCGCGAGCCGGCAGACGCTTGGGCATACCCCCGGCTTGAAGCTCCCGCAACCATGAGCAATGTGGCTGAAGCACAGACGAGTACGAGCATGGATCGTTTCATGGCTTCCCCCCTCCGCAACCCGACCTTAAAGGTCAACTCATTCTACCCGCCCAACGACCGACCGGTGCTACAGAAAGTTGGGTCCTTTTGGGCCCTTAGCATGGGATCGATTCCGATGGATTCTGATTAACGTCTCGCTGAACGTGTGAATCACCGAAGTTCGTGCCGGGACGGTTTCGCGACTTTTCCGGCACCGGAACCAAATCATGGTAAATTCGGGTGCCGATCTTGATCGGCTTCGCTCGTGGGGGTGAACATGCCGCTTTGGTCCAGCATCCGGTTTTCCCTGCGCATTCTCAAAAAACACGGGAAGCTGACATCCATCGCCGTTTCTTCGCTGGCTATTGCGATGGCGGCCGGCACGGTCGGGTTTAGTGTTTTCAACGCGCTGCTGCTCCGGCCTCCAGTGGTTTCCGGGCCGGAGCGCCTCTTGACCGTCTATAGCTCAACACCAACGGAGGAATTCAGCGGCATTTGCTACGACGACTACACGTTTTATCGTGACCACAACGAGGTCTTCTCGGATTTGATGGCATTTCCCTATTCCATCTCGATGGACCCCATCGTCTACGACCATCGTCGCAAGGCCGGGTTGAGCAATGCGGTGTCGGATACCTACTTCTCGGTTCTCGATGTGCAACCACTGCTCGGGCGGGTGTTCGCACGAGGCGATGACGACACGCCATCGACGCTCGCTGTCTTGAGCTATGCCTATTGGAACTGGGCCGGAGCGGACCCCAATATCGTGGGAAAGACGGTCACCCTAAACAACGCCCCCCTTACGGTGATCGGCGTGATGCCGAAAAGCTTTGTTGGGACTATTTTCAGCGACCTGCCGGACCTGTGGTATCCGCTATCCACGGACCTAACACCGAATCACCAAGGGCTTGCTTGGAGGACAGACCGCACGGTTCGCCCTCTTCGCATGGTGGGACGACTAAAGCCTGGCGTGACCCGCGAACAAGCGCTTGCGAACCTTCAAACCATCTCAAAGCGGCTCGCGTCCGCTTATCCGAAGACGAATAAGGACCGCATCGCCCATGTGACACAAACCAGCATGTTGCCGGAGGATTCGGTGTCCTCCGCGAGGATCATCTCGGCGATTATTTTCTCGATCGTGGGTTTGGTTCTCTTCGCAGCATGTTCGAACGTTGCGAATCTTCTTCTGGCGCTCGCGAGCACGCGACGCCACGAAATCCTGGTGCGCGCTGCGTTGGGAGCGACGCGAGCGCAGTTGAT
>JBPYDQ010000574.1:0-3023 GCA_051986135.1 Terriglobales bacterium
GCAACTTCTGGTGGGGCGGTATCACAAGCCTAAGCGGCATCGCGAATCTCGCCACTAAACAGACCGGCTCGCGTATCGGAGCGACGGCTGCCTGGCACTTCTCCAGGCACCAGTCTGTGAAAATCAGCTACAGCAATGGTGCTTATATTCGCTTCGGGGGCAATTACCAGGTGGTTCAAGCGGCTTGGCAGTACTCTTGGCTTGGATGGCCGAAGTTTAGGTAGCACATCCTAGCGATGCTCTGCGTCTCTGGGTCTGGCAAAACCGCCTTCGCGGAAAAGCGGGTTGTAGTACGAACATGGACGGTTACTAACCGGGAGTTGAGCAGGTTTTTCCGTTTAATTTTCCACCGGTTTCTGCTAAACGGTCCGAATGTCCTTCGCCGCAGGGCAGGTAATTGACCGACCGTCATTCGTGGCGTAGGGCAACCATCGGGTCTACGCGCATGGCTCGATTGGCGGGCACAAAGATGGCCATCAGTGCTGTCGTTGCCAGCAGCAGCGAAGCTAGTGTGAATGTGGCCACATCGAAGACTTGAATACCAAACAGCTGACTCTCAATCAGAGGCTTTAGCAGCAGGGAAATACCTAGCCCCAAGGCTATCCCCGAAAGCGCCATCGCCAGTCCATATCGGGATATGAGCAATAGAACATTGTTCCAAGACGCGCCAATTGCGATACGAATTCCGATTTCCTGAGTTCGACGTGTTACGACATAACTTAAGACCGCATAGAGACCAACAGAGGCGAGCGCCAGCGCCAAAACTGCAAAAACCGTAAGAAGCAGCGTCGCAAACTTCCGGCTTTGAAGAGATGCGGCGAGTAAATCCTGCATTGCGGTGACGTCGTACACTGGCACGGTGCTGTCGAACTCGTGGATTTCTTCCCGGATAGCGGCTACAAATGATGTCGGATTGGATTTTGTCCTGATTATGAGTGTGGTTCCAAAATATCCGGGAAAATAGATCATTCCCTTGGATTCCGCGGCCAGGTCGGTGTCCCGCACGTCGCCGACCACGCCGATAATCGTCGCCCAACCGTCCTTCTCATCCCCGATTTCGGAACCAATGGGGTCTTGATTCGGCCAAAAACGTTTGGCCAGGGTTTCGTCGATAATGCGCACGGCGCCTTTTCCGAAAAGGTTACCGACACGCATGTCCGCAGGGGTGTAGAAGCGCCCACGAATTAGAGGTATTTTCAGTGCTGCAAAGTATTGTGGCGTGGCATACGTTACATTCGCGTGTGGCGTTGGCTTGGTTGAGTCAATTGGTCGTCCCTTAATCTCAAACGTACTGTTGTAGCCCTCCGAAGCGAAGGGAGCTCCCGTCGCCATTGCTGCTTGCGATACACCAGGCACTGAAGAAATCCGATCCAGAACCGAAGTAGAAAAAGAGGCGACGCGCTGCGGATCATAAGGCGCTGACGAGGCGGCTTCTCCCGAATTCATTGCCGCTAGGGGAAGCGAAAAGTGCATCGTCAGCACGTTGTCGGCAACAAAACCGGGATTGACGTCCGCCAGTCGTTTAAATGTCCGCAGCAGCAGCCCAGCCCCAATCAACAGCACGAGAGCCAGCGCCACCTGAGAGACCACTAATGCGTTAGCGAAGGATCGGCGACCAATCGTCATGCCTCGGCCACCAATTTTGAGACTCTCAGCCACTTGTGCCCGCGTCGAAAGGAATGCCGGAAGCACTCCGAACAGTACACTGCTGATCAAACAGATCGCGAACGTCCACACCACGACGCGCATATCAAGGTGAACGTCGGCGATCCGTGGCAGGTCTGCAGGCGCAAATCCCATGAGCGTTCTTAGCAAGCCTCCAGCCAGTAGAAAACCTATCCCCCCACCAGCCAAAGCAAGCAGCACGCTTTCGGTGAAAAGGTGGGCAACGAGGCGTACGCGTGGGCAACCGAGGGCGCTTCTAATGGCAATTTCGAAACCGCGTCCTTCATTCCGCACCATAACGAGATTCGCAACGTTGGCGCAGGCTAGTAAAAGCAAGAGCCCGACGGCAGCCCATACGAGGTACAACTGATTTCGCACCTCGCCAACTTCCTCATCCATGAGCGACCGAACTTCAACGTGATATTGCCCAAAGGTACCATTGTTAAATTGGGCGGCAGAAGTCTCCATCCCAACCTGAGCTCGCTGCAGATTTACGCCCCGAGCCAACCGTGCCAACATGGTGTACCCAACGTACCAACGATATTCCGGCGATAACGATTCCGGGCTGAATGCTGCTGGAACCCACACTTCCACGTGGGGATAAAAAGCTTCAATTTCCTTCGGCAAGACGCCGATAATCTCGTAACTCTTTGCGTCGAGCCGTAACTCTCTACCGACGATGCCTCGATCGCTCCCAAAAACTCGCTGCCAAAGGCCATGGCTCAGCAGGACTACGGGCGCGCTTCCATAAGTGTCGTCCTGACTCGTGAAGTCTCGGCCCAGCTCCGGGCCGACCCCAAGCAGCGAAAATAACTTTGACGTCGCCTCCATCCCCTGAATACGCAAAGCCTCGCCTTGTCCGGTTAGAGTTAGGTCCGCTCGCTTTAGGACCGCCGCCGACTGAAAAAGATCCTTTCTTTCGCTGAAATCACGGAATTGCAGCACAGAGACTGTCGTTCGAGGCAGGTTCAACGTGGGAAATTGGTCATGCAGCACAACCACATTCTGCGGATCTCGAATCGGGAGGCGGCGCACCAGAACGGCGCTAATCACGCTGAATATAGCAGTATTTGCGCCGATCCCAAGGGCAAGCGTCAGAAGCACAGTCGCCGTAAACTTTGGGCTCTTCCTGAGTACGCGGGCTGCATACAGAACATTGCTCCACATAAGAGTCACCTGGTCTCGACCTGTAACAAATGCTGCATGAACCAGAGAGCTTCTTTCAAAAACTCGCTTGCGTCAACTCCTGGTAACCGCGTAGCCGGAAAGATTGGGAACCAGTACGCAAGTTTCCGGCACGACAAACCAGGCACTTGAAACTGGTCAGTGATTCTGCAACATTTCGCCGCAAACCGGCG
>JBPYDQ010000575.1:0-4072 GCA_051986135.1 Terriglobales bacterium
GAGGACGTTGCCGCCATGCTGCTGGGCCACTCGGTAGGCCTCGTCCGAGTCGGTTTGCAGGTAGAACCTCTGGAACAGTAGCCCGCGCTCGTTGGGCGCATATGCCATCTCCGCGGTGGAAGTCACGCCATACGCGGGCTGGTCTGGGCGGTGGCTGCCTGAGCAGGTGAAAGTTCTGAAGGTCCCACGGCTGGGTGCGGCAAACATGCCGCGCCAGACGGTTGCTTTGCCGTCCTGGCCGTTGGCTTCGCTGGTGACGGCGGATTCGACGTGGAATGGAAGCGCGTCCGGCGCCCACCGCTGGGCCAGGTCCGCCATACGCAGTACGCACGGCTTGCCGGTATAGAGTGTGGGTTTCTCCTCCTCTTTCGGCACCTCTGCTTTGGGCTGCTCGCTGGTTGCGGTTGCGGGCTTACTGCCGGAACATCCCACCAGTACGCCCAAGCCCAGCATCAGGAGAAGCACAGCCGATTGAAACGTTGTCATAGCCCTCCTTCTCCAACCGTGTTCTCGACTTGCGAGGGCGAGAGTCGGCTCTTGGGTGGAAGTTATCTGGCCAATCGTTGTTATTTTCCGTCACTCGGGCGCAGACACGCGCTAACCCCTGGGCGCCAGCGGCGCCTCTTGGCTGCGGGTGCCACAGGAATTGCACGCCGTAGCGGCCCATACTACTCCCGAGCGTCAAAAAAAAAAAGCGCCCCGTGAAAGGGGCAGCTCGTCGTTCCTTATTTTTTTTGAAGATACAGCTGGATAGACCTTCTAGGCGGCGAGTAAGGCAGAAGGCGGGCACTCCACATGTACTCAGGGCTTCAATAGCCGGAGAAGTAGTTGGGAGGTGCTTCCCCGAACGCTCTGACTTTCGGCATCAGCAGGTACGCTCCGCTAGAGCAGCCCAACCGGTGAAGCTAAGCAACACGGGAACCACTCACTCAACACTAACAGTATCGTTCAAGCACGAATTTCATCTAGAGCAACGATTGCGGTAGTGGTCACTCACGAGAATGCCCGTCCAAGTTCGCGCCTCCTCGGCGAAATCCATCTCCTCACCCTTGCCGATGCGGGCGACCTTCGCCATTTCGCCTTCCAACTCTTGGTTGCGCTCACGAAGGTCAGCAATTTCCCGAAGACCGATCTCGACTCGCCGCGTGAGGCCATCCCTTCCGGACTGTGCGGAGCGCAGGTCATCCTTGTGGCGCTCCCTGATCTCGGCAGTCCGCCTCGCCAGTTCCGTCTCGAAGCGCGCCCATGCACTCTTGTGCTTCCCTCCACCCATAGGTATACAGAGCGAAAGAACAAATCGTTTGGTTTCGGACGAAAATCTTTTGTACGCCCGCCCGATTAGGTAGCCAATCTTCGAAAGCCGACTGTATTACTTAAGCGTGCGAGATATAGGCATCCGTGAACTGATGAAGAGCAGCGGGTGGGCGCGTTGCAGCGACCTTGCGGAGCGGTTCGCGGCGTTGCTGTTATCCGGCGTGCTCGCAGAGCGACTGCGCGAACTCAGTGACTTCCATCTTGGACGGGTTCTCGACCGGGAGGTCTGCTCCAACTTGAGCGTGCTCGCCCCCGAGTTGACCGTGTGCATGGCGGCGGCTGAGCGCCTTTGCCGCCGAGCAGTCAAGCTAACGCTACGCAGGCGCTCGCGGTCATTGCAGAATGAAGGCGATCACATCCTGCATGCCGAGGCAGAGCTGTACCGCGCACGCATCCCGCACTTCCTGCTTCCGTTCGAGAGGGACAAGTTTGCCAGCAACACCTTCGTGGTGCCGTCCCTGCTCGAAGCGAAGGACTGCCTGTGGGCTGGATTTCGAGCGACTTCCCGCTATCCTGCGCTGCTGTGTAATGGAAAAGATCCGAATCCGGTTTAGGAGCGGAGTGTCCAGGAGCGGCCTGAGGCAGCGGTGGCGGAATCGACGGTGCACCATTGTCTGCCGCCGCAAAGCGGCAGCTGGGGCTGGCAGAGCGAGAGACCTTCGTGCCCCAGAAAACGACTGGGGCAAGTGAGTAGCCCCCGGGGGATTTCACCCCGAGGCTCTCTCGCGAAGCGCAGGTGGATTGGCTCCGGCTCGCGAGTGGCCCGTAAAAGCCGGAGGCCTTGCGTGCGCAAATAGTGAGGCGTACAGTGCTGGCGAGCTGGAATGACAGCCTAGATTTGGCGCTTTCGCCAAGAACCGTTGCTATGACACGCTTTTTACTGTTTTTGCTCGTGCTTCTTCTTTCGCTGACCGCCTTCGCGTACGGGGGAAACACGAAGGCCGATTCGGGGTCGTGGTCCGGGGTTATTGTGTACAGCAGCTGTAGCGCCGATGAAGCTTTCGCGGAATCTTCCGAATGCTCTAAGAATGTGCCCGGTGCGAAGCTGTCGCTGTACGACGATACGAATAGAGTAGTCTACAGCCTTGAGCCGCAAGAGCGGGTCACCTTCCATCCGGGAGACAGCGTAGCGATCCGCGGACGACTTAATGGCGCCACCATTCGCGTTGCTGCCGCCGAGCTGATGTCCATCGGACTGGCAGTCGGCCGGAAAGCCCCCGCCTTTTCGCGCCGCGACCAGTTTGGCCGGACCCAAACTCTCGATACTTTGAAGGGGCCAAAGGGCACTGTTCTTCTGTTTTTCCGTTCTGCCGACTGGTGACCATTCTGCAAGGGACAGCTGGTCCAGCTGCAAAGCGCAATCCCACGATTCGAAAAGCAAGGGGTCAAGCTGGCGGCCATCAGCTATGACACCCAAGAAATCCTGAAGTATTTTGCCGACCGGCACAAGATCGGCTATCCGTTGCTCGCCGACCCCGATTCAAAGATCATCCGGGCTTATGGCGTCCTCAATGAGGAAGCCACCGGGATGCAGAAGGGGTTTGCCCGCCCTGGATACATCTTTATCGATACCAACGGCATTATCCGGGAAAAATTCTTTGAAGCGAAGTATCGTGAGCGACTCACTGGGAACAGTCTTATTTCTAAGCTCTTCCCAGAACTGGGCCAGGAAGTAACCGGAACAGTCCCCGCTTCGCATCTTCAACTAGCCCTCGATCAATCCGATCGCACTGGCGTTCCCGGCACTCGCATCACGCTCGCTGCCGAGGTACGACTACCTCCAGATGTCCATGTGTATGCGCCTGGCACGCGCGGTTATAAGCCCATCAAGTTCCTTATTGATCCCGTTCCCGCCCTGGAGCTCAAACCGGTAATTTACCCGCAATCGAAGATTCTCTATTTGCCCGCGATCAGGGAGCGCTTACCCGTCTTTGAGGGGACGTTTTGGATCATCGAAGATGTGAAGGTGAGCTCCGGGTCAGAATTCGCGAGCTCGCTTGGCAAGGATGGCAAAATTATTCCCATTACCGGTAAACTTGAATACCAGGCTTGTGATAAGACGATCTGCTATCTGCCAACATCCGCGCCGCTCAAATGGCAATTGCAAGTTTTTCCCCTGGATCGGTCCAGGGCCCCGGTGACCATTCGCCACAAGTAAGAAGGCGAGGTGGATCAGGCGCGTCGTAAGACAAGAATAAAAAATAACCGCTCTCGCAAATCTCCTGGTGACCTGCGCCCCATTCCCACAACAGCCTTGACTTCCGCAAGCGATCGAGGCACCATCATGGACCATCCATGGGTAGGGCCATTTTTCATAATTTGTTCTTCTAGATCAGCCTTGAATAGTAAGGATTCAAACCGAGACAGTACAAGCTAAGCACGGGCTCTCGTAAGCGGTGCGGCCTGAAATTTTCGTGGCCGTGGTTCGGAGGGCATATGTCTTCAATGGCTTCGAATCCCACTGGTTCGGCCGCTCATCCCGCCACAGAGCGCGCTTTCCCACCGGCAGGTGTTGCATCAAATCCTTGGATGCAGCTTGTTGCTGGTGTCATCTGCATGGCCATGATCGCGAATTTGCAGTATGGGTGGACCATTTTCATTAACCCGATCGATGTCAAATACCACTGGGGTAAAGTCGCAATCCAATTTGCTTTTACTCTCTTTGTCCTCTTCGAAACTTGGCTTGTCCCCTTTGAGGCGTACCTTGCGGATCGCTTCGGCCCGCGTCCTATCGTCATAGCGGGAGCTTTCTTGATTG
>JBPYDQ010000576.1:0-2829 GCA_051986135.1 Terriglobales bacterium
GCCTGTATTACATGGTCGGGAACGACAATAGCGGAAACCTTTCGAAAGGCCAGCTCACCACAACGCCCATCGGCATAGCACTCGTTAACGCAACGGGTGCTGAAACGCTGGTTCCTGGTCAGGCGCCCCCCGTGCCTCCGGATATACAGATGATCGGCAGGTTGCAGTTCGGAAAGGACAAGCCCGGTAAGGACACCAACTTCCGCGGCCTCACCATCTTCGATAACACCCTTTACGTCAGCAAAGGCAGCGGTGGCAATGGCATCAACACCGTCTATCAGGTCGGTACTACAGGCACGTTGCCAACCGGTACGGCGGCTGAGCTTGCGGGAGTGCCGATTACGATTCTGCCGGGGTTCCCGAACACGGCCGCCAGCACGTCGCCCGGGCCCGCTGGCGCGTTTCCTTTTGGGCTGTTCTTTGCGAATGCCAGCACGCTTTACGTTTGTGACGAAGGCGACGGCACCTTCGTTAGCCCGCCAGTTAATGGCAACGTAGAAGACCCGACAAGCCTGGCCACTGCCGGCGTGCAGAAGTGGGTCCTCGCAAATGGTACCTGGGTTCGCCTGTACGTTTTGCAGGACGGGCTCGATCTCGGCGTCCCTTATAGCGTCGCGAACTATCCCGAATCGCTCAATCCCGCCACCGCCGGCTGCCGCAATATGACTGGCCGCGTTAACGGCGACGGCACGGTCACGATTTGGGCGGTTACTTCGACCCTCAGTGCCAACGGCGATCAGGGCGCCGATCCGAATAAGCTGGTCAAGGTAAGGGATCTTCTCTCAGCAACCACTTTGCCCACGGGGGGCGGCTTGGGTCACTTCGTGACCGTGCGCTCGGCTGGCGCCGGCGAAGTCCTCCGCGGCGTCGCCTTCGCTCCACGCGGACGATGACCACGCGACGATAGCGACGCGCGTTAGGATGAGTACGATTCACCGCAACGTATGCGGTCCCAATAAATGGTCGGTGCAATCAATTATCAATTTCGGAACTTACCACTTGCACTTTTTCTTGTCTCTGGTGACCGCAATTGAAATCTGGTTAACCCGCGTGAATCGGACCCTTTCTACGGAAGGTTTGGTGCTGAAACATTCAATTTCCGTTTTTCTCTTCGAATGGATAACAGTTCGCGCTCCAACACGGCAGCGAGATCAGCTTCAGGTGCGGCCGCATAGAACGGCTCGCCGTCAGCTTCGCGGCCCAACCAGTGGTCCAATTCATCTGGCGTTGCCATCCCGCACCGCCTTGCCGCTTTACGAGTATTCCATCTGCCCAACGCTGGATAACTGAGATTGACTGGCTGGCTGAGGAATTCGGAAATCTGCAGCCCCTAAGGGATTCTGACTGAGCGTTGGATCTCGCGATTTTCTTTTTATGCCGGTCTCGCCATGCGTGTGAGCTAGCTGGTCAGATGCCGCTACGCACAGGCCAATCGTGCCAATGAGAATTCTGGTGTACGAAGCTCTCGGGTCGAAGGCGAAAGGCTTTCCGGTATGTCGGGTACTCGACCGACTCTATAAGGGTCCTCTGGCCATACTATTTACAGAAATTGCGAGGCAAACAGGTGATTATGAGCGATACGCAGAAGGCGATCTCTGTAGACGGTGATAAAAATCGTCGCCTAAACTTGAGCCCATGGCGACCACTTGAAGAAGCCCCTTACGGAGAGATCCCGAGCCACCTTCCCGAAACCAAGCGAGCGCTCGGAGCTTCGCACGAAGACCAATTTCGCTTGCTGGTTGAAGCAATACAGGATCATGCGATTTTCATGCTGGGTACGAGCGGCCATGTCATCAGTTGGAACCTGGGAGCAGAGCTATTGAAGGGCTACCGGGCAGCGGAAATCATTGGCCATCATTTCTCGTGTTTCTATCTCGAAGAAGACCAGCGCTCAGGTAAACCCGAGCGGCTTTTGAAACTCGCCGCGACCGGGGGCTGGACCAAAGACGAGGGATGGCGCGTGCGGAAAGACGGAACGAAGTTCTGGGCAAACGTAACCATCACGGCGATCAAGAACAACGCCGGAGTCCTGGTGGGATTTGCGAAATTGACCCGGGATGTCACCGAACTCATGCAAGCGACCAAGTCTCTTCGCGAAAGTGAGGCTCGCTACCGCACAGTTGTCGAAACTACGGCGGATGCGATCGTCTCGATCGACGAGGACAGCCAGATTCGGTTTGCGAATCCTGCGACCGCCCGGATCTTCGGATACGAGCCGGCGGAATTGATTGGACGCCCACTTACCATGCTGATGCCAGAACGTCTCCGCAAGGCGCACGAAGCCGGCATTGAACGATACAAGAAATCGGGCCAGCGACGACTCGATTGGCCTGCGGTTGAATTCACCGGCCTTCACAAGAACGGCAAAGAATTTCCAATCGAGGTCTCCCTGGGAGAGGTCCGGAAGGAAGGGCGCTGTCTGTTTATCGGTTTCATCCGCGACATTAAGGAAAGGAAAAGTGCCGCGAAGAAGCTCGCCGATTCCGAGCAATCATTACGCGAACTCTCCCTGCACCTGCTCCGCATGCAGGAGGAAGAGCGGAGACGGATTGGCAGGGAACTGCACGACACCCTGGGCCAGTCTTTGACGGCTTTGAAGATGAGGTTGGACGGTCTGTGCGCTTCCGGCGAGTCGAGTCCGACGGTTGCCGCCGAACTCGGCCAGTGCTCACGGCTGGCAAATGAGTCGATGAAGGAGGTGCGGACGATTTCCTATTTAATGTACCCGCCGATGCTTGAGGAGATCGGTCTGAAGTCAGCCATACCTTGGTATCTGGAGGGATTCTCTCAGCGCAGTGGGATTGAAACCACACTCGAGATTTCTGCCGA